>NZ_RZRQ01000490.1:0-3213 GCF_003997785.1 Mesorhizobium sp. M7D.F.Ca.US.004.01.2.1
AGGCCCAGCAGCAGCGCGCGCGTTCGCTCCAGCAGACGATTGCGGGAGCACAAGTCGACCTCGACCTGGTCGGACAGACCACAGCCGCAACGGAAGCCTATCGCCTCGAAAGCCAGCTGCTGGCCCAGGTGCAGGAAGAGGCCGCACGCAACCACGTCGCCATCGACCAGGCGGAGATCGCCAGCATCCATCAGAAGGCGATTGAATTCGGCAAGCTGCGCGCCCTGGAACAGGCGCGTGACACCATCCATGGCCAGGTCGAGGATCTGGAAGTGCAGCGCGCCGAGCTGGCCCTGGTTGGCGCCAGCAAGCTGGCGCACGATCGCATCATCTCCGCCCTGAAAACCGAACAGGAGATCCGCAAGCTCGGCATCCCGCTTTACGGGCAAGAAGCCAACGAGATGCGCGCCAACACGGCCGCCGCCTCGGCACTGGCCGACGCGACAGCACGGGCCAGCTTGCAACAGCAGCTGCAGTTCGATCGCGAGCAGATGTTCCGCTCGCCGACCGAGCAGAACATCGCCTCGACGATGCGCGGCGCCGGGCTCGACTACGATCCCAACTCGGCCATTGCCCAGCAGATCCGCTACAACGAGCAGCTGAAGACAACCAAGGCGGCATGGGAAGACATCTTCTCGACCGTCAATGACGGCATCGACGGCATCAGCGACGCGCTGTTCAGCGGCGGCTCGATCACGGACGCCCTGAAAAAGGCCGGTCAGCAGCTCGCCAAGACGATGTTCGACATGTCGGTGACCAATCCGCTGAAGAACTGGCTGACCGGCGCCAACGCCAACACGATCGCGGATCTCGGCATCTTCGGTTCCGGCGCATCGAGCGGCAAGGGCGGCGGCTTCGGCGGCGTGCTCGGCCAGATGCTGGGCGCCCAGAAGGCGGTCGCCTCCATGCAGGTGCAGGCGGCCAGCGTGTTCGTCAACGGGTCGCCGATCGGCGGCATCCCCGGCCTGCCAGGCGCTGCCAACGACAATGGCAGCGGCGGCATTCTCGGCTGGGTCAAAAGCCTGTTCGGCGGAGCCAACGACAACCAGCCGTTCAAAGCCGACACCACGCTGACTGACTTTCTCGGTGGCGGTGGCGGCCCGAACACGGCCGCGACGGCCTCCAAGCTGCTCAGCGGCCTAGGGTCACCCCTAGGCGGAGGCGGTGGTGGTGCGAGCGCGGCGCTTTCGCAGATATTCGCGTCCGCAGGCGTCACCAAGACCGGCATCCCACTCTCCGGCATCGGCATCGACGGCCTGACCGCCAAGGTCGCGAGCGAGTATGCCGGCCGGTTCCAGGGGCTGCTGAACGACCTGAAAGGCGCGGGCTATCCGATCACCAGTCTTGGCGAGGGCGGCTACTCGTTCCGCAATGTCGCGGGCACCAACAACCTGTCCAACCACGCCTTCGGCAACGCCTTGGACATCAACCCGCGTCAGAACCCGTGGGCTGTCGGGGCCAAGGGCAACTTCTCCCAATACGGCGTTGATCCGAACGCGCTTGCCGAGAAGAACGGACTGTTCTGGGGCGGCAACTGGAACAAGTCCGACGCAATGCATTTTCAGGTCAACAAGAATGTTGACATGGGTGCGACCAACAGCATCGAAGGCCTCACCAAGCTCGGCAGCGTGTCGTTCATGGCAGCGGAGAGCCTGCAGAAGGCCGGGCTCGCCGGCTTCGAGACTGTCAAAGGCCTGACGGACGCCTCTGGCGGTCTCACCCAGTTCGGCTCGATGCTCAGCAGCTTCATGGGTCCGGGCGGCGGCAGCGGCTCTGGCTGGTTCCAGAACCTTGCCGGAATGTTCGGCGGGCCGGCCGGTGCCATCAATTCCATGAAGAGCATTTCGCCGCTGGCCACGGCCGACATCCTGTCGGGATCGTGGGGGCTCTTCGACACCGGCGGCCGGACTGGCGGCAACGATCCTCGCCGCGTTGCCGGCCTGGTGCATGAGGACGAGTATGTGTTCTCGTCGCCGGCCGTGCGCGCGATCGGCGTCGACACGCTCGACCGGATGCACGAGGCCGGCAAGAGCGGCCGAGGCTACGCCGGCGGCGGCCTGGCCACTTGGAACCCGTTGCCGATGGCCGGCGGCAGATCGGATGTCGTCGACCATCAGCCATTGCGCACGCCCAGGGCCGCCAACGGCAACAGCGGTGGCGGCGGCTCCTCGGGCGGGCTGACGCAGGGCCACATTGAGGGCATCGTCAACGCGATCGCCGGCAAGCTCAGGCTCAACGCCAACATCATCAACGTCGACAGTGACGATCACATCAAGCGCTACCTGATGTCCGACGACGGCCATTCCACCGTCGCCGTGGTCAACCGCCGCAACGGGACGTTAGGCTGATGCTTGGGTTGTCAATCGACTACTTGGCCAAGGGTGAACCCCGAGATTTCGTCAATTCGGCAGCGCCAGAAGTCTACCTTAATGGAAGGCTGGCCCGGAACCATGATCCGTACGTCCTTCAGATGAAGGTTATAGGGCATTTCGAATTTCGCGGGGTCCTGATCTCGTCCCTCAGCATTGCGCTCCTTCATGAGCTTCACCATGCTTTCAGCGTGATCAACGAGTGCCTCTTTGGCAATGTCGGCCACCTCGGAAGCGCCTGTGAGCGGCGTAGCCGATTGCCACTTCTCCTTCGCCTTCTCAAAAAACTCCACGTTCGACATCGTGATACCGGTGATCAGCATGCCGTGGGAAAGAAAACTTATCCCGACGCCCAGACCACTGCCATTGGCGTACTCCGCCAGAGAACGGACGAACCCATCAGCTTCTGGCCCGCCCGCTTGGCCGGTTTCACTTTGAATTTTGTTTTCCACTACAAGTCCTCCCTTTTGCGCATCAGAGCAGAGAAATTCGACGGAGTCGATCTGGGCGGACGCAACCTTGGCCCATGCCCTCGGGAGGTCAGTTTTGCCTGAACTGTGGCCCTTCCGTCCGCTCGTCGGCACCAGCAGCGAGAGGCTGGAATGGCTGACCGACCCGTTGCCCGGCTATACCGGCGAGCAGCGCATCGCGCTGCGCGACGCGCCCCGCCAGAGCTTCGCTTACGCCTTCGCGCTCGATCCGCAGCAATACAGCCGCGCCAAGACCTTCGCCCGGCGCAACGGCGCCGACGAGGTGCTGGTGCCGGTCTGGATGGAGCAGACGAGGAATATCGGCGCGCTGTCCGCCGCCGACGAGGTGATCGCCTTCGACACCGCCTTGCGGT
>NZ_RZRQ01000491.1:0-3198 GCF_003997785.1 Mesorhizobium sp. M7D.F.Ca.US.004.01.2.1
CCTCAAGGCCGTCTGGCAGGCGGCGCCGGTCGTCCTCGATATCGGCGGCGCGGTAGACGGATATGTGATCCCGCCCTCCGGCGGCGCCGGCATGAAATTCGGGTCCGGATTGCACAGGGTGCCGACCAGCGACGCCGACTGGAACCGTCAGCCGGTGGCCGGCGAAGGCGAGGCGATCCGCAACCTGTTTTCGCCGCCGATCGCCCGCATCGATGGGTACCGGGTGATCGAAGTCGTTACCTGCGCCTACACTTTCACCGCCGACGAGAAATTCATGGCGCATGAAAAGGGCAAGTGCCTTGTTATCTCGGCCTGCTCCGGCCACGGCTACAAATTCGGCGCGGCGGTCGGCCGGCGGGTGGCGGCGGCGATCGGCAATGGCGATATTGGCGGCCTGAAGGCATGGCTGCGGGCGGAGGTGGCCTGAACGGCGCCGGCGCTTAACCTAATCCTGGCAATGCCTGGGAATATGCACGCGGCGCCAGCCTGAAGACCCTTCACGGACCAGCACGCGGCGCGCGACGGTCTGGTAAGAGGCGGGAACATCGATGACGCGTCTCTGTTCCGACTGCACCAGCACCTCCTCGGCGATGCTGTCGTACTGTGCGGGAATGACGACACGGCGCGTGCGTTCGGGCTGGATCACGACGGTTTCGGCGACGCGCTCATAACGCGCCTTGTGCCAGATCTTGCACAGCACCTTGCGGCCATGGATGACGCGCCATTCCCAGGAATAGCCGCCGCCATCGACCCGGACTGTATGGTAGACGGTGCGGGTGACGGCGGGCACGACCTCGTAGGTCACCTGTGCCGGAACGGTCATCACCACGCGTTCGCGGGTGCCGTAGATGGCAGGGACATAGTCGACGACCTGCTGGCCGGGCGGGCTGACCAGCACGTCTTCATAGACCGTGTCGTAGACATCAGGCGTTCGGATGGGTTCATAGCACTCGACGGCGCGGCCGCCGGCCGCCGTCTGCGAAATCGTGCCGAGCATGGTCAGCCCGGCAATGGCGAAGCATGCGGTTTTCCCAGACATGACACTCCCCCTGTTGAACTCATAGGTTCAACGCTGAATTGTAGGGGAAGCCGCCTCGGAGAAAAGCGATTTCGGCGCATTTCGTTAAGCGATGCGGTTAAGAAATTGCTACGGTGGTGACAACACCGCCGAATGATCACGGCACAGGTCGATGAATCCCGTGAAATGTAACCTTGATTCGACTTACCCAGATGGCTAGGAGGGGTCGGCCTTGCACAAGGATGAGCCGGCATCCTATTTACGGAATAACGATTCAGAACCGATTCTGCCCGATCTGCCAGCATTCCCGGCGCCGGAATCCCACCGCGAGATAAGAGACAATCAATGAAGAACCCCGTCGAAACCTACATGAACCTCGTTCCGATGGTGGTCGAACAGACCAATCGTGGCGAGCGGGCCTACGACATTTTCTCTCGCCTCCTCAAGGAGCGCATCATTTTCATCACCGGTCCGGTCGAGGACGGCATGGCGACGCTGGTCTGCGCGCAGCTGCTGTTCCTGGAAGCCGAGAATCCGAAGAAGGAAATCAACCTCTACATCAATTCGCCGGGCGGCGTCGTCACCTCGGGCATGGCGATCTACGACACCATGCAGTTCATCAAGCCGGCGGTGTCGACGCTCTGCATCGGCCAGGCGGCCTCGATGGGCTCGCTGCTCTTGACTGCCGGCCACAAGGACATGCGCTTTGCCACGCCGAACGCCCGTATCATGGTTCACCAGCCTTCCGGCGGCTTCCAGGGCCAGGCGTCCGACATCGAGCGCCATGCCCAGGACATCATCAAGCTGAAGCGTCGCCTCAACGAGGTCTACGTCAAGCACACCGGCAAGAGCTACGAAGAGATCGAGAAGACGCTCGACCGCGACCATTTCATGACCGCCGACGAAGCCAGGGATTTCGGCCTCATCGACAAGGTCATTTCGTCGCGCGAGCCGGCTGAAGGTGCTGTGGCATAAGGGCTAGTTGGCAGTTGGATGGCGGCATCACGCGCTTTTGGTGCGTCTTGCGGCATTTCGGCCACAATTGGCTGTTCCCTCGGGGGACAGGATTGCCTACGTTAAGGCTATGTTGAGTTTCGGCGGCTTAGCTTTATGCGGGGTTGTCGCGAATCATTGCCACGTTTTCTGATTTGTGTTTCGTACGGAATGCGTTGCGGGAGCCGGGACACACTGGCGGCGGCGGATTCCCGCGATAGATAGAGTATGCGCCCTTTCAGCCAGACCATCGGCGGGCGGCCATGAAAGGACATGAAAATGAGCAAGGTCGGCAACAACAGCGGCGATTCCAAGAACACGCTTTACTGCTCGTTTTGCGGCAAAAGCCAGCACGAAGTGCGCAAGCTGATCGCCGGTCCGACGGTCTTCATCTGCGACGAGTGCGTCGAGCTCTGCATGGACATCATCCGCGAGGAGAACAAGACCTCGATGGTGAAGTCGCGCGAGGGCGTGCCGACACCGCAGGAGATCCTCAAGGTTCTCGACGACTACGTCATCGGCCAGCCCTACGCCAAGCGCGTGCTGTCGGTGGCGGTCCACAACCACTACAAGCGCCTCGCGCATGCCGGCAAGAACAACGATGTCGAGCTGGCGAAGTCCAACATCCTGCTGATCGGCCCGACCGGTTGCGGCAAGACGCTGCTTGCACAGACGCTGGCCCGCATCATCGATGTGCCCTTCACCATGGCTGATGCCACGACGCTGACCGAAGCCGGTTATGTCGGCGAGGACGTCGAAAACATCATCCTGAAGCTGTTGCAGTCGGCCGACTACAATGTCGAGCGGGCCCAGCGCGGCATCGTCTACATCGATGAAATCGACAAGATCTCGCGCAAGTCCGACAATCCCTCGATCACCCGCGACGTGTCGGGCGAGGGCGTGCAGCAGGCTTTGCTGAAGATCATGGAAGGCACGGTTGCCTCCGTGCCGCCGCAGGGCGGCAGGAAGCATCCGCAGCAGGAATTCCTGCAGGTCGACACCGCCAACATCCTGTTCATCTGCGGCGGCGCCTTCGCCGGCCTGGACAAGATCATCTCCGATCGCGGCCGCAAGACATCGATCGGCTTCGGCGCCATCGTCGCTTCGCCCGAGGATCGCCGCACCGGTGACGTGTTCCGCCTGGTCCAGCCAGAGGATTTGTTGAAGTTCGGCCTCCTCCCCGCGTT
>NZ_RZRQ01000492.1:0-3195 GCF_003997785.1 Mesorhizobium sp. M7D.F.Ca.US.004.01.2.1
GCTGATCACCGCGGCGGCACTGGCGCTGGCCGGAGGTGATCCGCTCGGTGCGCTCGATCGCGTCGTCTTGCGCGAAGATCCGCCGGCGCTGGCACTGCGCGGCATCGCCATGGCGCAGCTCGGCGATCTCGATCGCGCCAAGGCGCTGCTGCGGCGGGCCGCGCGTGGCTTCGGCCCGAAAGAAGCGGTGGCGCGCGCTAGATGCGTCGTCGCCGAGGCCGAGATCGCGCTGGTCTCGCGGGATCTCGGCTGGCCTGCCAAGGCGCTCGATGCGGCGCGCGCGACGCTGGAAAAGCATGGCGACCGGCTGAACGCCGCGCATGCCGGCCACCTCAAGGTGCGGCGCCTGCTTTTGATCGGCCGTCTCGACGAGGCTGAAGACGTGTTGGCCGGGCTCGACCCGGCGCCGCTTCCGCCGGCCTCGCGCGCCGCGCACGAGCTGGCCGTCGCCGGCATCGCGATGCGGCGCCTGAAGACGAAGCCGGCGCGCAGGGCGTTGGAGTGGGCCCGCCACGCCGCCCGCCGGGCCGGCATTCCGGGCCTGATCGCGGAGGTCGACAGCGCATTCCTGGCGCTGGACACGCCGGCCGCGCGGCTGATCGCGGGTGGCGGGCAGCGCCCCGTGCTGCTCGAGGACGTCGAGGCGTTGCAGGCGTCGCCGGCGCTGCTGGTCGATAGCTTCCGCTATGTCGTGCGCAGGCAGGAAATCGTGGTCTCGCTGGCAACGCGCCCGGTGCTGTTTGCGCTGGCACGCGCGCTCGCCGAAGCATGGCCGGGCGACGTGTCGAGGGCGAGGCTGATCGCTGAAGCCTTCGGCGGCAGGCACGCCGATGAATCGCATCGGGCGCGGCTGCGGGTCGAGATCGGCCGGCTGCGCGCCGAATTGCGAGGCCTGGCCGACATCGGCGCGACCAGCCAGGGCTTCGCGCTGGCACCGCGCGAGGCGCGCGAGGTGGTGGTGCTGGCGCGGCCTATCGAGGAGCGGCACGCGGCGGTGCTGGCTTTCCTTGCCGATGGTGAATCCTGGGCGAGTTCGGCGCTGGCGCTGGCGCTTGGCACTGGCCAGCGCAGCGTGCAGCGGGCGCTGGAGCAGCTTGGCGAGGCCGGCAAGGTGCAGTTTTTCGGTCACGGCCGGGCGCGCCGCTGGATGACGCCGCCGGTGGCGGGATTCACGACCACCTTGTTACTCCCGGCGCCGCTGCCGAGCGGTTAGTAAGGGACATTGGACCATCTCAGTGAGGACAGAGACATGAAACAGTCAGCAGCCGAAATCCTGCGCGAATACGGACCCTTTGCCGATGTTGAGAGGGTGCATGGGGTGAGCTTTGACGGCAACAACGTCTGGTTTGCCTCGGGTGAGAAGCTGAACGCCTTCAATCCGGAAAACGGGCAGGCGCTGCGCTCGATCGATGTCGCGGCACATGCCGGCACCGCCTGGGACGGCCAGCATTTCTTCCAGCTTGCCAACGACCTGATACAGAAGATCGACCCTGATACCGGCCAGGTGCTGGCGACCATTCCGGCGCCCGGTGGTGGCGGTGATTCCGGGCTGACCTGGGCCGAAGGGACGCTCTGGGTCGGGCAATACCGCGAGCGCAAGATCCACCAGATCGACCCGGAGACCGGGGCGATCCTGCGCACCATCGAATCCAACCGCTTCGTCACCGGCGTGACATGGGTCGATGGCGAGCTGTGGCACGCCACCTGGGAAGGCGACCAGAGCGATTTGCGCCGCGTCGACCCGCAATCGGGCAAGGTTCTGGAGAAGCTCGACATGCCGGCCGGCATGGGCGTGTCGGGGCTTGAATCCGATGGCGGCGACCGCCTCTACTGCGGCAGCACATCCGCCGGGGTGGTGCGGGCGGTGCGCCGGCCGCGGTGAGGCTGACGCCGAGGTCACACTTGCAGGCGAACTTCGACAATTTGTCGCTGTCGGCTGGCCGTCGCCTCCTGTCGAACCTAGATAGGCTGTGCACCGGGCGGACCGCCTGGATCAGCTTTGCAAAGGACCCCGACATGCCTGAACAGTCCACCATGCCTGCACAGATTGCGTTGAACGACGGCTCCGCCATTCCCCAGCTCGGCCTTGGCGTGTGGCAGGTCGACCAGGATATCACCGCTGAAGTGGTGGGTTGGGGCATCGAGGCCGGCTATCGCCTGATAGACACCGCCGAAGGCTACCAGAACGAGGAGGGGTCGGAGAGGCGATCCGCGGCGCCGGCGTGCCGCGCGGCGAGCTGTTCATCACCTCGAAACTGCGCAACGGCGCGCACCAGCGCGATGCGGCGTTGCGCGCTTTCGACGAGACGATGGGCAAGCTCGGCATCGAGCAGCTCGACCTGTTCCTGATCCACTGGCCGGTGCCCAGCCAGGACAAATATGCCGAGGCCTGGAAGACGCTGGTCGAGCTCAGGCAGGCCGGCCGCATCAAGTCGATCGGCGTTTCAAATTTCAACCAGGACCATCTGGAGCGGATCATCGCAGAGACCGGCGTGACGCCCGTCGTCAACCAGATCGAGCTGCATCCTCGTTTCCAGCAGCGCGACCTCAGGGAGTTTCACGCCAAGCACGACATAAGTATCGAAAGCTGGAGCCCGCTGGGCAGCGGCCGGCTGCTGAACGATCCGATCTTGGCAAGCATTGCCAAAAAGCATGGCAAGTCTGTCGCCCAGGTGATCATCCGCTGGCATCTCCAGGAAGGGCTGATCGTCATTCCAAAATCGATCCGCCAGGACCGCATCGCCGCCAATTTCGATGTCTTCGATTTCGAGCTCGATGCCCAGGACCTGCTGACGATCCGCGGCATGGATTCGCCCGATGGTCGCACCGGGCCGAACCCCGCTACTGCGGCGTTTCTGTTCTGAAGAGAACCGAGCCTAAAGCTGCCAATCTCCGCCTCGTGGGGGAGATTGGCTATCTTCGGGCGTCTCCGCTCAAATCCCCGAGCCGTCCAGCTGCTGGGCGTCTTCGCCTTCCCAAGGCGCCGGCATGGACGCGCGGCTGAGGTTGGCCGTCGGCAGCGGCATCCAGCACTTCAGTTCCGGCTCGGCATATTCGATGACGCGCCCAGGCGAGGAGTCCGACGCGCGCCAGCCTTCCGAGGCGAACTGGTCGGCGCGCGACCAATAGGCGAGGTCGACTTCCGCCGGCCCCTGTTCGGACGGGCGCACCGTGACCAGGATGCGGCTGCCATCC
>NZ_RZRQ01000493.1:0-3184 GCF_003997785.1 Mesorhizobium sp. M7D.F.Ca.US.004.01.2.1
CGCCGCGGCGGGACCGACGATCGCCCGTGTCGAGCTCGAGACCGAGGCAGAGGTCGCGGGACTCGCCGAAGATGAATTCGAGCGCCTTGCACAGTCCGCCAAGGCAGGCTGCCTCGTCTCGCGGGCCCTTGCCGGCGTGTCTCAGATCACCCTCAAGGCGACGCTCGTCGAAGCCATCAAAGGCCAATGAAGCCAGGAGAAAGAAGATGACACAGGAGCTTGTCATGGATGCAACCGCGTACGATCTCTCACGGCAAACGGCCGAGATCATGCGGCGCTACAACGACGTATTCCAACGCCATGATCCCTCGGCACTCGCCGAGCTGGTGGCTGAGGACTGCGTGATCGAAAACACCGTGCCAGCGCCGGACGGCGCCCGTCATGCCGGCAAGGCGGCGTGCGTCGGGCTTTGGACGGCAATCGCAACCCAGGCCGGCACGCGCTTCGATATCGAGGAAACCTTCATCGCCGGCGAGCGGGCGACGATCCGCTGGCGCTATTTCATGGCCGACGGCAATTCGCTGCGCGGCGTCAACCTCATGCGTGTCGCCCACGGGCGGATCGTCGCAGCAATGGGCTACGTCAAGGGGTAGCGCCGGCCGGCGCTACCGATCCGCCGGTGCCAGCCTGGCGCCGAAGGTGCAGCGAACCAAGTCAGCGCGATGAGCCGGCAGGCCTTCCTCTAATCCATATTGACGTACGAGGACGCCCGATCGCAGCCATATGAGTTACTCCTAAGGTATCTCAATCTGTGCTAAAATCGAGCGCGACCGCCATTCGACGATCGAGAAAGACCATTAGGGAGGACTCGTGTGATGAACATCAGAACCACCTGCTTTGGAGCACTCGCATTGGCTGTCTTCAGCGGCACGGCGTTTGCCGGGGCGCTCGACTCGCCCAAAATGATGGAACCGTTTTTCACCGATTCGGGCATGAAGACGATGAAATCCGACGATGAAATGAAGGCGGCCTGGGCAGCGATGTCCAAGGACGATCAGGCCATGATGATGAAGGAATGCCAGGACGCTGCGATGAGCAAACCATACGCACCGTTCTGCGAAAAATTGAAGGCCCTCGGCGGCGCAAACAAATGACTGCCCTCGCCCAGAGCTGAAGAGCAGATGAAGGCGGGCGCTAAAGCGCGTCGCGTTTGAACGGATTCAGGCGACGCGCTTTAGGTCTTTGTTTTTATGCATGTCGTTTTCCCAAAACCGAGGTCACTTTTGGGCGACATGCATTAGGCTCGCCTTCTGACTATCTGGGCAGGGATTTTGCGCAGAGACGACAGGATCCGCGAACCGGTTTCTACCGATCCGCCAGCGCCAGTTTTGCACCGAGCATGACGAAGGCACCGGCGAAGGTCCGGCGCATCCAGGTCAGCACCATCGGCCGCGACACGACATGGCTGCGGATCGAAGCGGCGAAGATGCCGTAGCCGACGAAAACAACGAAGGTCAAAAGCATGAAGACGGAGCTGAGCTCCAGCATCTTCGACAGCGCATTGGGCTCGGTGGTGCTGACGAATTGCGGCAGGAAGGCGAAGAAGAAGATCGACAGTTTCGGATTGAGCACGTTGACGAGGATGCCGGTGGCAATCACCTTGCCGGCCGAGCGTGGCGTCACATCCTGCTCGACGCTGAGGCCGCCCTTTTCCTTCAGCGTGTTCCAGGCCATGTAGAGCAGATAGGCGACGCCGAGATATTTCAGCGTCTCGAAGGCGACCGCACTGGTGTGCAGCAGCGCCGCCAGGCCGGTGATGGCGGCGGCCATATGCGGGATGATGCCGAGGGTGCAGCCGAAAGCGGCGATGATCGAGGCACGCGCGCCGCGCGAGAGGCCGGCGCTCAGCGTGTAAAGAACGCCGGTGCCGGGCGAAGCCACGACGATCAGCGACGTCAACAGAAATTCGATGCTCACGATGGTTTCCTCCGACGCCCTGCCCTGTCGCAGCGTAGCCAGCAAGGAGGATGCGCACAAGCGCCGGAAACCTTGCTAAGCTGTCGGCAATCCATGCGCCCGGCGTGCCATCAGGCAATCGTCGTCACCAGGCATGCAGGCGCGGCAGACATCCGGGCGGACATCATAGATGCCGCAAGCGGTCGACCTGCCGATTTCGCCGGACAACGCCGAGCAACGCACGCCCTCGCAGCGCATGCCGGACAGATTGGCCGCTACATATTTCTCCGGGATACGGTCGAGCTGCGCGTCATCCTCGGTGGAAAAGCGCGGCCACTCGGCCGAATAAGAACAGCAGGCGCCGCAGCTCTGGCAGTCGAACAGAGCAGCGGTGCCGCGTTGCGACAAAAGGCTTGCAGCGGTCACCAGGGCAGACAGCCCCGGCGCGGCAGGATTGCGATCGGTGTCTTGCGGCAAGGCGCTATTTCTTCTTGCCTGTCATTTCTTCTTGCCCGCCTTGCGCGACGACGCTTCGGCCGGCGACTTGAACAGATCGGTCGCAGTCTCGGCGACCCCGTCGCCTTTCGGCGCGGCAACCGGCTTGGCCGGTTTTGCGGCGGCAGCCGGGGCTGCCGGCTGGTCCTTGGCGGAGAATTTTATGGCCATGTCAGTCCTCGTCGACGAAGCGCGATGATGGTGCGCGCGGATTGCGCAGGCGGCCGATCAGCGCCGAAACCGCCGTGATGTTCATTTCCTCGGGCGACCAGTTTCTGACTTCCGCGATGTGGTGCACTGCCAGCTCGCGATGCGTGCTGCCGCTGTAGGCGGCGTCCTGATGCGTCACGCGCTCATGGGTCTTGGCGTCTTCGCGGACATACTCGATCAAGTAGTTCGGGCATTCGGCGCGACCACGCACACCGAGCCGCACCTGGGCATCGCCATGGGCGCGCTTGCAGCGCTCCAGCTTCTCCAGCACCCGGCGCACATATTCGACCGGCTTGTTGAGGCCTTCGACCACGTCGGCGATGGTCGAGTCGGCGGCGATCAGTTTCGGAGGCACGCGCTTGGTAGCCATCAGCGTCTTCCGGCTCGCTTCGGCAAAGCGGCCAGCGCCGCGGCGGCGGCCAACTCATCGGCCTCCTTCTCCAGGCGCTGTTCACGCAGGCGCGCGGTCTTGGCTTCCCGCGCCTCGCTGACGGCATCGCGTTCGGAATTGATGCGGTTGAGTGACATCGACTGGGTTTGCGTCTTGCTGAACAAGGACACGGCCTGTTCGACTGTCTTCGAA
>NZ_RZRQ01000494.1:0-3177 GCF_003997785.1 Mesorhizobium sp. M7D.F.Ca.US.004.01.2.1
CAGTGGCGCAGCGCGCCGGCGCGCGTGCCGGTGTTTGGCATCACCTTCGGCGATGCCGACAAGAGCCAGCTCGACAGCCTTGCCAAGGCAACTTCGGCGCGCGTATTCGATGGCAGCGGCGATCTGGCAGGCGCCTTCCGCGCCGCCCGGGGCTACAACTGAGATGCGCGGCTAGGATGCGTGGCTTGTTCGGCAACGACTGGAACTGGATCGTGGCGGGCCTCGTCTCGGCGGTGCTGCTGATCGGTTTGAGTTTTCTCACGCATTTCCCGTTCCTGGTGTCGGTGGTTATCGCCGCGCTGGTCTTTGCCGGGCTTGTGTTCGTGCTGGCGCCGCGTCAGCTGTTCGAAGGGCTCGACCTCAGCTCGATCGGCGGCAGCCGGGTTGCGTTTGCGCGCGAGTTGCTGGCGCAGGCCCAGCCGGCGGCGGACCGCCTGGCCGCAACCGCCCGCACCATTCCCGACAAGGACATGGCGGCAAAGGTGAAGAACCTGTCGGACATCGCCGCCGATGTGATCACCAGGGTCGAAGCCAAGCCCGAAAGTGCGCCTGCCGTGCGGCGATTTCTCACCTATTATTTGCCACAGGCGGCCGAGGTGTCGGAAGGCTACGCGGCGTTGGCCAACCGGCGTGCGCCCAGCCAGGCGCGGCTGACCAATGTCGGCGCGGTGATCACCAAGCTTCAGGACGCCTTCGTGCATTACGCCGACAGTCTGGCCGACAGTGAACTCGGCACGCTCGACGTTGACCTGCGACTCATACAGGAGTCGCTGAAAGAGGATATCGGTCGCTGATGGCCATTTCGCGCCGCGCTTTCGGACTGGGTCTGCTGGGTGCCGCCGCCGCCGGCACGGGTGGCTATCTGACACTGAAGGACCGTCCGGAGTTCCGTGGCTATCTCGGCAACAAGGCGCATCTGTTCGGCTTCATCGGCGGCGAGAAGCAGGCCTTCCTAGCCGATCCGGATGTCGTCCATGCGCTGGGCGGCTACGGGCTGGAACTCGATCCACGCGTCGCCGGCTCCGTCGAAATGGTGCGCGAATCCGCACTTCTGTCGCAGAAGCCGCAGTTCCTGTGGCCGTCGTCGTCGATCATGGTCGACCTGGCACGCAAAAGCGGCGTGGCGATCCGAAACGACCAGGTGGTGCTCAACTCGCCGATCGTCGTCTACACATGGGGACCGGTAGTCGAAGGCCTGAAGAAGAGCGGGCTGGTCACGGTCGCCGCCAAGGGCGGCTACAACCAGCTCGACCTCAAGGCGTTGCTTGACGCCATATTGGCCGGCAAGAACTGGTCGAACCTCGGCATAGACGAACTCTACGGCCGGGCACGCATCGTCTCCACCGACCCCAACCGATCCAATTCCGGCTTCATGTTCGCCGGCCTGGTGCTGAGCCTGATGAGCGGCGATGTGGCGACGCAGGAACTGCTTGCCCAGCACGGTGACGAGGCCAAGGCGATCTTCCGCAGCATGGGCCTGAAGTCGTCGTCGTCGGGAAAGCTGTTCGACCAGTACATTGCCGGTGGCCTGGGCGCCGAGCCGATGGTGGTCGGCTATGAAAACCAGCTGGTCGAATGGGCGCTCGCCGATCCGGCACGCTGGCAAAGGGTGCAGACCGGCATAGGCGCCAAGCCCGAAATCCTCTACCCCAGACCGACCGTCTATTCGGCGCATCCGCTGATCGTCATCGATCCGGCCGCCGACAGGCTGCTGGAGGCCCTGACCAGCCCGAAGCTGCAGGAACTCGCCTGGACGAAGCACGGGTTTCGCGGACCTCTCGGCACCGTCACTGGCGGCGCCGATGCAGCGATCGCCGGCGTACGGCCGGCGGAAATTGAGGCCGTTCTGCCGATGCCCTCGGCCGATGTGATGCTGGCCCTGCTCGCCCAGATGGAAGGGTAGATTTACCCTCGCCCCATCCTGTTCCAGGCATCCAGCCCGGCGATCTTGTAGGCCTCGGCGAGCGTCGGATAGTTGAAGGTGTTGTTGACGAAGAAGTCGACAGTGCCGCCGAGGTTGATCACCGCCTGGCCGATGTGGATGAGCTCGGTAGCGCCCTCGCCGATGATGTGCGCGCCGAGCAGGCGGCGCGTTTCGATCGAGAACAAGAGCTTCAGGAAGCCGGTGTTGACGCCCATGATGTGGCCGCGCGAGGTCTCGCGGAAACGCGCCACGCCGACCTCATAGGCCGCACCGCTCTCGCGCACCTGTTCCTCGGACTGGCCGACCGTCGAGATTTCCGGCACCGCGTAGATGCCATAGGGAAAGGTTTCCGGCGGTGGCGGCAAGGGCACGCCGAAAGCATGGCAGGCCGCCACCCTGCCCTGCTCCATCGAAGTCGAGGCCAGGCTCGGAAAGCCGATGACATCGCCGGCGGCATAGATGTTGGGGACGCTGGTCTGGAAGGATTGCGGATCGACTTTGATACGCCCTCTGGTGTCGGCGTCGATGCCGACGACATCCAGGCCCAGGCTGCCGACATTGCCGGTGCGGCCGGCGGCGTAGAGGACGACCTCGGAACGAATGGTGCGGCCATCGGCCAGTTCCACCTCGGCAGCGTCCGGCTTGGACCGTATTTCCTTCACCGCGCTGCCCAGCCGGATGGTCATGCCACGATCGCGCATCTGGTGGATGAAATCGTCGACGATCTCGCGGTCGACGAAATCGAGGATGGAGTTGCGCGGCTCGACCAAGGTTACCGGCACGTCGAGCGCGGAAAAGATCGTCGCATATTCGACGCCGATGACGCCGGCGCCGATCACCGTCAGCGTGCGCGGCAAGCGATCGAGCTCCAGCATCTCGTCGCTGTCGAAGACACGGGTCTTGTCGAAAGGCACGTCGCGCGGCCGGTGCGGCCTGGTGCCGACCGCGATCAGCGCATTGGCAAAACCAACCTCGCTGTAATCGCCGGTATCGGTGGTCAGGCTGACCTTGTTGGGGCCGAGAAATTTGACCGCAGCGCGAGCGCTCTTGACCGTGTTGCGCATGAACTGATGTTGCAACACCTCGACCTCGTGATCGAGCGTCTTGTGCAGGCGCTCGACCAGATCGCCGACCGAGATATCCTGCTTGACCCGGTAGCCGCGCCCGTAGAAACCGCGCTCGCGCCAGCCCGAGAGGTTGAGCACGGTTTCGCGCAGCGTTTTCGACGGGATGGTGCCGGTATGCACGGAGAC
>NZ_RZRQ01000495.1:0-3174 GCF_003997785.1 Mesorhizobium sp. M7D.F.Ca.US.004.01.2.1
GCGACCTCCTGGGCTGCTTGGCGGACGGCGGCGACGATGTGTGGATAGGCGCCGCAGCGGCAGAGATTGCCGGCCATGTATTCGCGGATTTCTTCGTCGGAGCCGGCATGGCCTTCGCGGATGCAGGCGACCGCCGACATGATCTGGCCGGGCGTGCAATAGCCGCACTGGAAGGCATCCTGTTCGAGGAAGGCAGCCTGCACGGGATGCATTTCGCCCTCCCGTGCAAGCCCCTCTATGGTGGTGACGGTGCGGCCCTGAGCTTGAGCTGCAAGTGTGAGACAAGCCAGTACGCGCTCGCCGTCGACATGCACGGTGCAGGCGCCGCACTGGCCGTGGTCGCAGCCCTTCTTGGTTCCGGTCAGGCCGAGGCGGTCGCGCAAGGCATCGAGCAGAGTGACGCGCGGCTCGAGTTGCAGTTCGTGATGGTGGCCGTTGATATCGAGATGGACGGGGATTTTCGTCATGGGCGTCTGGCTCCAGTTGCTTGACGCGAAGTCGGTTGATCTCATGTTGGGCAGGCGGCGGACCTAGTGCCCGCTGTCCGGCCCTTCGCTGTCGCTCCGTGCCCCTTCGGGCGTTCAGCCCCTTAAAAAGGTCCACTGGACCTTTTGATCCGCCCGTAGGCGGACCGGGCCTTCACCGTTCGTCGTTTGGGAAGCCAAGCTTGGCTCCCCGCCCGCTTCGCGGGACCACTCTTCACCCCAGCAGGTCCTCGATGCGGATTGGAAAGCGCCGGGGCCGCACGCCGGTTGCATGCCAGACCGCATTGGCGATGGCGCCAGCCGTGCCGGTGATGCCGATTTCGCCAACGCCCTTGATGCCGAGCGCGTTGACGTAGGGGTCGTCCTCGTGGACCAGCAGCGCCTCGACCGACGGCACGTCGGCATTCACCGGGACATGATATTCGGCGAGGTTGGCATTTTGGATCCGGCCCGAGCGCCGGTCGGTGACGGCTTCCTCATGCAGCGCGAAGGAAATGCCCCAGATCATGCCGCCATAATACTGGCTGCGCACCAGCCGCGGATTGATGACCCGTCCGGCGGCGAACGCGCCGACCAGCCTTGTGACACGGATCTGGCCGAAATCCGGATCAACCTTCACCTCGGCGAACACGGCGCCATGCGCGTGCTTGGCATAGGTCTCCTGGGACGCTGGATCCGGTGCGCCCTTGCCATGGGCTTCGATCTCGGTGAGACCCGCGCGCGCGAGGATCTCGGCATAGCTTTCACGGCGGCTTTCATCGTCGCGTCGGTAAAGGCGGCCGCCGCGCGCCAGCACGCCTTCGTTGCCGGCACCGAATAGCGGTGAGGCCTCGTTGCCGGTGGCGAGATCGGCGAGCCTGGCGATGACGGCAGCACCCGCATTGTGGATTGCCATGCCGGCCGTCGCCGTGTGGCCGGAGCCGCCGGCAATGCCTGCATTGGGCAGGTCGGAACTGCCGGCCCTGAACTCGACCCGGTCGATGTCCAGTCCCAGTCCGTCGGCGGCGATCTGGGCAAACGCTGTCCAGGCGCCTTGTCCCATATCCTGCGCGCCGGTCTCCATCAGGCCGCTGCCGTCGCTTCTCAGCACGGCGCGGGCCTCGGCCTGGAACATCAGGGCTGGAAACGTCGCCGTGCCCATGCCCCAGCCGGTCAGGAAACCGTCCGCGTCGCGCATCAGCCGCGGCTGAAGCGGGCGGCTCGCCCAGCCGAACGTCTCAGCCGCTTGCCTGTAGCATTCGCGCAGCGCCTTGGAGGAAAACGGCTTGCCGGTCATCGGCTCGACCTCGGCATAGTTCCGCAGCCGGAATTCCAGCGGGTCCATGCCGCAGGCGTGAGCCGCCTCATCGATGGCGCTCTCCAGAGCGATCGAGCCGGTGGCTTCGCCCGGCGCCCGCATGAACAGCGGCGTACCGGTGTCGAGCCGCACGGCATCGTGCGAGGTCGCGATGGCCGGGCTGGCATAGAGCGTGTGCGAGGCATCCGCGGCCGGTTCGAAGAAATCGTCGAAGGTGCTCGACGCGGTCCTGGCGTGATGGTCGATGGCCGTCAGCCGCCCTTTGCCATCCATGCCCATGCGGAGCGTCTGGCGCGTCGGCGCGCGATGGCCGACCGGGCCGTACATCTGCTCGCGCCGCAGCACCAGCTTGACCGGACGGCCAACAAGACGCGCCGCCAGGATGCCGAGCACCTGCGGCCCGGAGATCATGCCTTTCGAACCGAAGCCGCCGCCCAGGAACGGGCTGCGGATGTGGATGTTTTCCGGCGCGATGCCGAACAGGCCGGCGATGCGGCCCTGCGCCATGGCAAGGCCCTGGCTCGGCGTGTCGATCGACAGCCTGTCGCCATCCCAGGCGACGACGATCGCGTGCGGCTCCATGGCATTGTGGTACTGGGCCGGGGTCTCGTAGGTGGCTTCGATCCGCGTCTTTGCGGATTTGAGGCCGGCTTCGACATCGCCCTTGTGCTGCACCGCCGGACCGCCGACGCCGACTGCACGCGGCACGAAGCTTTCGGCGCCGTCGAGGCTAACGCGCGCCGGCTGTGCTTCATAGCGCGGCGACAGCAGTGCTGCTCCTTCGGTCGCGGCCTCCAGCGTCTCGGCGATCACCACGGCGATGCTCTGGTTGGGGTAGCGGACCTGATCGTTCTGCAGCAGGTCGAGCCGGAACATGAAGGGGTTGTCCTTGGCATCCGGATCGATGGCGAGCGCCGGCCGGTTCTTGGGCGTCATCACCTCGACCACGCCCTTGTGTGCCTTGGCCGCCTCGGTATCCAGCGCGGCAACGCGGCCGCGCGCGATGCTGCTGACGGCCAGCACGGCGTAGAGCATGCCGGGCGGATGGTTGTCGGCAGCATAGCGCGCGCCACCGGTGACTTTCAGAAAGCCGTCGCGGCGGGTCAGCGGCTGGCCGATGCTGGAGCCCTGCCGGGCATGGGCGGGTTGCTGGTTGAGGCTGAGTTCAAGCGTCATGGCGCACTCCGGGAATGTTTGAGAACGGGGAGGCAGGAAGGGCTGGCAGACGCTCGGGCGTTCCCGAAAGGGCTGAAATCAGCGCCCTGACCACGATGCGGCGGGCAAGCTCGATCTTGAACGCATTGTCGCCGGAGGGGCTGGCATCGGCCAAGGCGGCGTCCGCCGCGCTGGCGAAGGTCGCCTCGTTGGCATCCGCGCCAAGCAGGACGGCTT
>NZ_RZRQ01000496.1:0-3169 GCF_003997785.1 Mesorhizobium sp. M7D.F.Ca.US.004.01.2.1
GCCGACGATGATGCGGTCCGGTTTCATGCAGTCGGCGACCGCGGAGCCTTCCTTGAGGAATTCCGGATTGGAAGCGACGTCGAAGGCCAGGTCCTCTCGGCCTCTTTTCTTCAGCGTTTCAGCGATCCTGGCCTTCACCTTTTCGCAGGTGCCGACCGGCACCGTCGACTTGCCGACGACGATCTTGGGTTTGTCCATCTCGCGACCGATGGTCTCGGCGACGGCCAGCACATATTTGAGGTCGGCCGAGCCGTCCTCACCGGGCGGCGTACCGACCGCGATCATCTGGATCTCGCCATGCCTGACGGCGGCGGCGGCATCGGTGGTGAACTTGATGCGGCCGGCGGCATGGTTCTCCTTGACGAGGTTCTCCAGTCCGGGTTCGAAAATGGGAACCAGGCCCTGGTTGAGCCGCTCGACCTTGGCGGCGTCGATGTCGACGCACACTACCTGGTGCCCGACTTCGGCAAGCACCGCCGCCTGCACGAGGCCGACATAGCCAATTCCAAACACCGTCAAATTCATTCGGTTTCATTCCCATGCAAGGCAGCGGACCGTTTTCGGCCCGGCCAGTTCAAATCGACTTTCCCAACTACTTTACGCTGCATGCTAGTGATTCCGGAAACTGGCATGGCTCGCCGAGCGCCGTGAAGGCAACGCGCTTGACCTGCAGCGAAAGCTTGCGGCCTGGATCGGCGAAGGCTCCCATCCAACCCTTCATCGTATCGCTGCCCCAAAAGCTGAAGAAGATCTTCTGCGCATGGGTGGGTAACTTCGCCGGGTCGGTGATCGTGTTCACCAGCTGACCGTTGACGTACCAGCTCAAGCTGTCCTTCTTCCAGACGAAGGCGTAGTCGTTGAAGGCGTTCTCGGTGCCACCGGGCACGTCGACCAGCTTCTCGTTCTTGCCCTTGCCCGCAATGTAGGCATTGACCTGCACCTTGGAGGTGTCCTTGGTGAGGATCTCGAAGTCGATCTCGTCCCAGGGCTGCTTGTCGGTGGGGCCGATATAGGTGAAGAACGCCGCGTTGAGGCCGGAGCCGGTATCGGTCTTCAGCCGCGCCTCATAGGTGCCGTAGCCGAAGCGCTGCTTGGTCTGGATCTCGCCGCAGGCAAACTCACGGTCTTTCAGCTTCTGCTTCTCGAAGCCGAGCGACAGCACCCCGTCCGACAGGCTGACCAGTCCCTTCGACCAGGTGCAATTCTGATGGCTGCCATTGTTCCAGCCGTCGGAAACATACCAGCGCGCACGATCGAAGCTTTTGAAATCGTCGACAAAGGACGGCGATGTCGGAATGTCCTGGGCATAGGAAGGGGTTGCCAGGAAACTGCCAAGAGCGGCCAGCAGCAACGCACCGAGCGAAATCAGCCGTCGCCGGCCGGCTTGCCCGGTCCGGTGCGCGAACGGCGATGCGTCAATTGCAGTTGTGGACGTAGTTCTCGGATTCGAATTCATACCAAACTCACCTTTGCGCCGTGCGTCCCCAACCCAAAGTCGACATTCGAACCGCTCCTGAACGGGGCCAACCTTGACCTCCTCTGTGACCCTCTCGAATTGCTTTTCCTGCCTCGCATCAAATCCGTTGCAACAGTCGATGGCCTCCACTTTCAACCTCTGCCGGTGCCTGCCGGCCGGGCGAATTCGGCCGTGGCGGCCGAGGAGGCCTTCTCGTCGAAGACCATATCCAGCGAATGACGGAGCTCTTTCATCATGCCGTCCTGGCGCGACAGCGCCGCGATGCGGCGTTCGCAATTCAGGATCGACGTCGTCAGTGCGCTGACTTCGGATGACCGACGGTCGGAGGCGGAGCCGTTTTCCATCGCTTCGACCAGGAAGGCGGCGTTGGTCGACGTCGTCCGGTAGCGATTCTCAAGCCCGACCCTCTCGGCCTCGATCTCGGACGCGATCTGCTCGAACAGCTTTGCCAGACGATCGAGACGTGAAACATCGGCCTGCCGGTCGCGGGCCGGATCCCTTGATCTGAAACCGAATATCGAGGCCATGAACTCAGATTCCTGTCATCGCCGGCTTGTGGGCCGGGCTTCTGGCCGATCCCCGCAGCCGGGGCTCAAAAAACTCGTGTTGTATTGTCCTGCTCCTCTCAAGGAGAGACATCAGACCAATCCGATCGGGGGCCAGTTCGGCTGGTCGTCCAATATGCTGCACCGCAACATAGACTGCCATCGTCGGAGCCGCGAGGCAACCACCAATTCGTAAACTCATAAATCCGGCCGAAATGGTTTGCGTGATGAATGTGCCTTTGCGGACAAACCGCAGGCGCCTGGCACCGCTCTCAACGTTCCTTGCCCGTGCTGGTTCCGGCCATCAGAAAACGCAGCGGCGGCACATGCTTTTGCCTTGACACAAGGCCGACACGGCGAAACAGCGCCTCGAGCTTGTCGGAAGCTACGCCCTGGACGATGGGGACGAGGTTGGATTGGCTGGCGAAAGCGTAAGCCGCGGCCGATGCCAGCCCCCGCTCGGCCTTGACGTCGAGGAAATTGCGCAGCCGATACTTGTCACGCACGTGCCGCTCGTGCCGCCGCAGCACCGCTTTCGAGCCTTCCGGCAGACTGTCGATCGCCAGCAGCGCCAGATCCGCATCGGCCAGACGCTTCAGGTCCTGCGTCTTGTGGCGGCCGCTCAGCGAATCGGCGCGGACGATGGCGCCGTAGCCGCAGGAGCGAATGACCTTGAACCGCGCCCCGCGGGCGACCGCGCGGGCGTAGAGCTCGTAGTCCTCGCCCAGCCGCAGGCTCTCGTCGTAGCGCAACCCATGGCGGTCGAGAAAGGCACGGCTGATCACCGGCTTCAAAAAGCCCAGCTCACCCCTCTGCACGCGCCGCCTGGAGATGTTGCCTTCGACGAAGCGCTCGAAATCGAGGAATTCCGGATCGGCGGCAAATTTAGGCGCGACGATTTTCGTGGCATCGCCGGTCGCATCGTCCCTGATCAGCATGATGTTGTCCGCCGCGAAATCCCAATCGGCGCCAGCAAACAGGCTGCTAAACCGGCCTTCGAGGAAAAAATCGTCGGCATCGAGAATGCTGATGAACGGCGATTTCGAGTCGGCGATCGCTGCATTGCGGGCAAAGGAGGGGCCGCGATTGACGTCGAGGCGCATCACGGTGAGCCGCCCGCTGCCATCGTCGGCGGTTCGCGCGACAT
>NZ_RZRQ01000497.1:0-3169 GCF_003997785.1 Mesorhizobium sp. M7D.F.Ca.US.004.01.2.1
CCTTGCTCGCGAGGCATTTGTCGCCAAGCCGCGATGCCAAGTGTGAGAGCCATCATTGCGACAAGGTTCACCAGGGCCGGGACGACGCCCGCAAGAAACAGCGCACCGACGGAGATGTTGGCCACCACGCCGACGATAATCAGATCGATCGAAGGGGGAAGAAGATGACCCGTGGCGCCTGCTGTCGCGGTGACAGCCGCGGCGAAAGGCATCGGATAATTGCGCTTGCGCATTTCGGGAATTGTCACCGATCCGATGGCAGCCGTGTCGGCGCTGGCCGATCCGCAGACCCCAGAAAGCGCGAAGGTGGAGAGCAGGGTCACCGGCGCAAGGCCGCCGCGCAGCCCACCGATGACAAGCAGCAACACATCAACCATGCGTCGGGCGATACCGCCGCGTGTCATGATGCGACCGGCAAGGATGAATAGGGGAATGGCCAAAAGGGGGAAGGAATCCAAACCTTCGGTAAACTTTTCGGCCAGCAGCACGATCGAGTCGTCAGCAATCATGATGAAGCCGACGAGTGCGGCCATGCCAATTGCGATCGCAACGTCGAAGCCGAACAGGATCCCGCCAAACAGCAAGATCATGGAAAGGGCTTGGGCACTCATTTCCGATCCCTCCCTTCACGGCGGGTGGCGGCAATGCGAAGGATAACCGCCACGAACATGCCGGCCGCAGCAATCGGAAGCGCGACCATGGGATATGCATAGGGGATACCGAGCATCTGGCTGCGATTGTCGGCAAGGTCCATACAGAACCGAATCCCCGAATACAGAAAAAACGCCAAGAAGATCAATGTCGCCAGGCTGATGAAAGTATCGATCGTGCGACGCATCCTCGGCGACAGCAAGCCGGTAAGCAGTTCCATACGGAAATGCGTTCGGGCGCTGACAGCGAGGATCGCGCCGATCGACGCGACCCAGACGAGGAGGAGGCGCGAGACCTCCTCCGTCCAGGAAACCTGGATGTGAGCGACGTAGCGGTTGAGCACCTGCAGAGCGATGCAGAACACGACTGCCGTCATGACCGTCGTCGCTGCAACCTTCGCGATGAGGCTGGGCGCCTTTGCGTCCTCATCGGCCATAGGCTGACCCGCCATAGCTCGTTCTCCTTTTCACGCCAGCCGGTTACTGCGCCTGAATGCGCTTCACCATGTCGGCCACCGTGGGTGAGGAGATATTCGCGTACAGGTCGGCGACGCCTGCCTCGAACTTGGCGTGGTCAACCTCGTTGTAGACCAGACCGTGCTCCTCAAGGAACTTACGTGCCGACAAGGCTTGTTCAGCCATTGCCTGGCGCTCCACCTTGGTCGCTTCTGTGCCGGCCTCCAGTACGACCTGCTGCAAGTCGGGTGGCAGCTTGTCGAATACCTTTTTAGAAAATACGTAGGCGGCGCCGAGATAGAGATGATTGGTCAGAGAGACGTATTTCGTGACCTCGTAGAACTTCTCAACCTGAAGATCGACATTGTCGGTTTCCGCCCCGTCGATCACCTTCTGCTGGAGAGCGTTGTAGATTTCGCCAAAGGCCATCGGTGTAACTTCCGTGCCGAAGCCTTTGAACGCATTGATCATGACCTCGCTGTTGATGATGCGAAGCTTGAGATCCTTCAGGTCGTCCGGCGTGGTGACCGGGTGTTTGCCGTTCCACACGCTGCGCGTGCCTGAAAAGCCCCAGCCCAGCAATTTTACGTCAAGCTTGTCTTCAACTTCCTTGGCAAGATCCTTGCCAACATCGCCGTCCATCACTTTGTAATAATGGTCCATGCTTTTGAACAGAAACGGGTAGTTCAATGCATCGATGTCAGGAACGAAAGGCGCAAGTCCGGCGGCGGCAGAGGTCGCCTGGGCCGCAACAAGGCCATTACGCACCATGTTGTTGACTTTGTCTTCCGCGCCGAGCTGCGCCGAGGGAAAAATCTGCACCTCAATGCGACCGCCACTCTTCTCTTCGGCGATCTTCTTGAAGGCCTCGAACCCCTTTTGATAGGGATGGTCGATGCCGCCATTGTGGCCGACGCGAAGTTCAAACTCGGCCGCGTTGGCTGCGGCGGCCGTCAGGGCAGCCGTGGCTGCAATCAGGAAAGCGCTCAGGATCGTCTTCATGTTACCCTCTCTGGTTATGCTTGCGGTTCTTATGGTCGCCGCTCAGCGGTGGAATTCGGAAGTCTTTACCTCTCTCCCCTCTTTGGCCGAGCGGTAGATTGCATCGGTCAGGTAGAGGGCACGCAGATGATCGTCGGCGCTCTCCTCATTGGCTTCGCCGCGGACAAGTTTGTCCGTGATCAGCTGCAGTTGGGTGCGGTGACGCAGTGTCGGGAACCCGCGCGGATCAGCGTTGTCCCCGAAACCGAAGCCGGCTGGCGCGTCAATCGTCTCGCCGCCGCTGCGCAGCCCCTGGAATACGATCTGATCGTACTCGCCATTCATCGAGATCGTGCCGTCGGTGCCCACGATCGAGACGATGTGGCGCTGGGCAGGATAAGCTGCAGTGGAACTGCTGACGATGCCAAGCGCGCCATTGTCGAATTTGAGGGTTGCAACCGCGAGGTCCTCTGTCTCGATCTCGTGGGCAGCGGTTTTGACATGGGCAAAAGTCGATTCGACCGGGCCAACCAAATACTGGGCAAGGTCGAGGAGGTGCGTGGTCTGCGTCATCAGGCAGCCGCCGCCCTCAAATTCCTGAGTGCCACGCCAATAGTCCCCAGCGTAGTACTCCGGCGTGCGATACTCGTTGTCGATCACATTGACGAGGATGATGCGACCAAGATCACCGCTCTCGATGCTGGCCTTGATCTTCCTTGAAGCTTCCGCATAACGCATCTGATAGATGACAAAGAGTTCGACGCCGCTCTGCTGGCACGCATCGATAATCTCTCGGGCGCGCTTTGAGGTTATTTCCAGGGGCTTCTCAACAATCACATGCTTGCCTGCCTTGGCCGCGGCGATCGCGAAATCCCGGTGCAGCCCGTTCGGCGTAACGATGATCACGGCATCGATTTCCGGATCGGCGAGCAGCTCGGCGCGATCAGAATAAGCCTTTTTTGCCCCATAGCGGGCACGGAAGGCCTCCGCCTTTTCGGCATTGCGCGCAAAGACTGCCTGGAAGACGGCGCCTTCCACATGCGGCAACTCGATCGCATGTGTTTCGGCTCCCATCCCCGCGC
>NZ_RZRQ01000498.1:0-3168 GCF_003997785.1 Mesorhizobium sp. M7D.F.Ca.US.004.01.2.1
GACCATGTCGAAGGCCTCACGGCTGATCCAGCTTGGCGCGCATGTCACCGAAGGCCTTGGCGCCGGATCGCAACCGGAAGTCGGCCGTGCGGCGGCGGAAGAGTGCATCGACGAAATTCTCGATCACCTGACCAACACCCATATGTGCTTCGTCACCGCCGGCATGGGCGGCGGCACCGGTACGGGTGCTGCTCCCGTCGTTGCCCGCGCTGCCCGCGAAAAGGGCATCCTCACCGTCGGCGTCGTCACTAAGCCGTTCCATTTCGAAGGCCAGCGCCGCATGAAGACGGCGGACTTCGGCATCGAGGAATTGCAGAAATGCGTCGATACGCTGATCGTCATCCCCAACCAGAACCTGTTCCGGCTGGCCAATGACAAGACCACCTTCGCCGACGCCTTCGCCATGGCCGACCAGGTGCTCTATTCCGGTGTTGCCTGCATCACCGACCTGATGGTCAAGGAAGGCCTGATCAATCTCGACTTCGCCGACGTCCGTTCCGTCATGCGCGAGATGGGCAAGGCAATGATGGGCACCGGCGAGGCTTCGGGCGAGGGTCGCGCGATGGCCGCCGCCGAAGCGGCAATCGCCAACCCGTTGCTCGACGAGACCTCGATGAAGGGCGCCAAGGGCCTGCTGATCTCGATCACCGGCGGCCGCGACCTGACGCTGTTCGAAGTCGACGAAGCGGCAACGCGTATCCGCGAGGAAGTCGACCAGGACGCCAACATCATCCTGGGCGCCACCTTCGACGAGGAACTCGAAGGCGTCATCCGCGTCTCGGTGGTTGCCACCGGCATCGACAAGTCGGCGGCTGAAATCGCCGCTGCGCCGATCTCGATCCGCACGGCGCCGCCGAAGCCGGTCAGCCGCCCAGCCGTTGCCGCGGTGGAAAGCCGCCCGGCGCCGGTCCAGCAGGCGGCATACGAGCCACGCGCGGCCGACCCGGTCGCCGAAGCCATCCAGCTGGCCGAAGCCAATGCCGCGGCCATGGCTCAGGCGCGCCCGGCTCTGGTCGCTCACGCTGAAGATTTCCGCCCGCAGAGCAAGATCTTCCAGGCGCCGCCAGCACAGCCGATGCCGCAGCCGGTGGTCCAGCAGATGATGCAGCCGGCTCCGCAGCCGCGCGAGATGCTGCGCGAAGCCCCGCAGCCGGTTGCCATGGCGCCGCAGCGGATGCCGCGCGTCGAGGACTTTCCGCCCGTCGTCAAGGCCGAGGTGGATGCCAAGAGCCGCCCGGTCGACCACGAGAACAACAGCGGACCGATGGGCCTGCTGAAGCGCCTGACCAACGGCCTGACCCGCCGCGAAGAAGAGCCTGCACGGCTGCAGCCGGCGCAGCCGCGCGAGCCCAAGCTGCGCCAGGCAGCGCCCGAAGTGCGCCGTCTCGCCAGCCAGGACGCGCAGCTCTACGCACCGCGCCGTGGTCAGCTTGACGACCAGGGCCGCCTGACACCGCAGGTCAGGTCGACTCAGGAAGACGATCAGCTGGAGATTCCGGCGTTCTTGCGCCGCCAGGCCAACTGATTGGTAAACGGACTGTAACATTTGTTAACAGGCAAGCGAGGAATCGCTTGCCTGTTAACGTTTTAAATGATGTGATTTCAATCACTTACCAAATCGTGCCCATTCCAGTTTGCGGTTACACAGAGTAAGAAACCGTGATTTGGAGTCTCCCTGACGGGACATTATCTTCGCTGCCTACCATCGTCGGTTTGCCGGGATTTCGGGGGAAGTCGCCCTGCTTGCCGATTCACACAAGAGCCGCGCCCTCGGGCTGGAGAAGCGGACCTAGGCATTACGGGCTTATGGGGATTGTCTTGCACGACTATCAGACGACATTGAAGACGCGCGCGTCGCTTACTGGCACCGGCGTCCACAGCGGCAAGGAAGTTTCCATCAGCTTTTTGCCGGCGGATGCCGACACCGGTATCGTTTTCCAGCTTTTCAACGGTGCAGAGCAGGGCCGCGAGTTCCGCGCCCTGGTCTCGGAAGTCGGCGCTACCGACCTGTGCACTATGCTTGGTGATCCCGCGGGCGAACACATCGCCACGGTCGAGCACATCATGGCGGCGCTGTTCGGGCTCGGCATCGACAATGTCGCCATCGAGATCGATGGTTCCGAGGTTCCGATCTTCGACGGCAGCGCCATGGCGTTCGTCGGAGCCATCGATCAGGCGGGCATCGAGACGCTCTCGGTCAAGCGCCGCTATATCAGGGTCATCAAGCCGGTCCGCATCGAGAACGGCGCCTCCTGGGCGGAGTTCAGGCCCTATGACGGCACCCGTTTCGAGATCGAGATCGACTTCGAAAGCCCGGCAATCGGCCGTCAGCTGTTCGCATCCGACCTCAATGCCGATATCTTCCGCCGCGACATCGCGCGCGCGCGCACCTTCGGCTTCATGAAGGATGTCGAGCGGCTGTGGGCCGCCGGCTATGCGCTCGGCTCCTCGCTGGAGAACTCGCTGGTGATCGGTGACGACAACCGCGTCATCAACATGGGCGGCCTGCGCTATCCCAACGAATTCGTGCGCCACAAGACGCTGGACGCCATGGGCGACCTGGCGCTGGCCGGTGCCCGCTTCATCGGCTGCTTCCGCTCCTATCGCGGGGGCCACAGGATGAACGCTGCGGCCCTGCGCCGCCTGCTGTCGGATCGGACTGCGTTCGAGATCGTCGAGACGACGCGCCGCGAGCGCGGTCGCAGCGCCGAGATGAACGCCGTCAACGCGCCGCTCTACGCGCCCTGGATGATCTGATTCTCTTAACTTTTTTCGGATTTCATGGCAGGCAGAGGTGTTGCATGAATGCACCACCTGCTGGCGAAATTACATGGGTGTCGGGCCGCCCGCTTGTCGCCACAAAAATGCGCGATTGGCCGGCGATAGCGTTGCCCGGCAAGGCGGTTATGGTTTATGGCTGCTGCCGTCGATTAGTGCATGTCGCCTAGAAGTGGGGACCAGTTTTGGGACAACGGCATGCGACGGGCATTAAAATAACGCCGAAAGGGCGGAATCCAATCATGTTTTTCAAGCGAGTTGGTCAATTGAAAGCGCCGCAGAGGGCTGTTTTCCTGGCGCTTTCGGTGGTTGTTCCATCGCTCTTTCTGTCGGCCTGCATGTCGTCGGAGAAAGATATCGACCTGTCGACCTATGTCGACCAGACCGAAC
>NZ_RZRQ01000499.1:0-3165 GCF_003997785.1 Mesorhizobium sp. M7D.F.Ca.US.004.01.2.1
GCAGCATCGCGCGTCTTCTTGGGCAGCGGATAGTATTCGGGATGGATCGGGGCGACGTGGTGGTTCTCGCCGACCGTTCCGAGCCCGGCGTAGCCGAGTTGCATGACGGCATTGTTGTCAACGGCCATCTGCAGCGCATTGCGCACCCGCTGGTCGTCATAGGGCTTGTGGGTGATGTTGGTGCGGGCAACCAGCGTCGTCGCCGTCGCCACCTCCGATTTCACCAGATCCATCTTATCCAAGGCGTCGATGAAGTCGGCCGGCGTTTCGAAATCGAGGTCGATCTCGCCAGAATCGAAGGCATTCAGCGTGGCGTTGAAGTCGGTGCCGTAGTCGATGAACTCGACACCGTCGAGCGGCGTTTCGCCACCCCACCACTTGCCGTTCTCGCGACGCTTGACGACCGCCTTCGTACCCACTGCATAGGACACCAGTTCGAAAGGCCCGGTACCGATCGGCTTCTTGATCGGGTCGGCGCCATCCTTGTCGAAGTCGCGATGCACGACCAGCGCCGGATAGTCGGTGAAGCCCGGTATGATCGCGATGTCGGGTTCGGACAGCTTCAGCTTGACCGTGAGATCATCGACCCTGGTGATGGCGCCATCCTTGGCCTTGCCGGTCTTTGTGTCGATCAGCGCGCCGACGCGTGCCGCCATGGAGTTGCCGGAAGCACCCTTCTCGCACCAGCGGTTCAGATTGGAGACCACGTCATCGGCGTTGAAAGCATCGCCATTGTTCCAGGTGACGCCTTTGCGCAGATGCAGTGTGTATTCGGTGGCGTCGTCATTGACGTCCCAGCTTTCGAGCAGGACCGGCTCGAAAGTGAACTGGTGCGTGTAGCGGACCAGCGGCTCAAGCCAGGTCCGGGTGACGTTTGCCATTTCCGTCCAGTCATAAGTGCGCGGATCCTTCTGTGCCTTGACCGACATTGCGACACGCAGCGTTCCGCCCTTTTTCGGTTCATCGGCCAGGGCTTTTGTTGGCGCAGCGAGGCCAATCATGCCATAGGCGAAAGCCGTCGAGGCGCCGAAGGCGCTTGCCAGCGCCAGGAATTCGCGCCGGTCCATCCGGCCCGCGCGCGTCTCTTTCGCCATTGTCTCGATGGCACTTGGAACGCGGTCGCCATTGCTTCTGAAGAGCGTCATGTTTTCCTCCCTTGGTGGTTCCGTCAGGTCTTCGCCTGTCTTATCAACTAACGCTGTCCGGCAGTTTTTCCTCACGCCGCGCGATCAAATCCTTGAGACCCTCGGCGATGCCCTCGTCGAGCTTCGGCTCCTCATAATCGGCCAGCATGTTGCGCGCTTTCTCGCGACCGCGCGTGTCGTGGTCCTTTGCGCCTTCGGCCTTCCACTGCTCGTACGAATTGAAGTCCATGATGCTGGGCATGAAGAAGGCGGACTCGAAATGTTCGAGCGTGTGCTGGGTACCGAGAAAATGGCCCTGCGGGCCTACCTCGCGGATCGCCGCCATCGCTTCCTTGAAATCGTCGAACGGCAGCCCGCCGGCATATTTGTACCAGCCGATGAGCTGTTCGCAGTCCGTCGCGAATTTCGAATAGCCGCAGGTCAGGCCGGCCTCGAGCCATCCGGCGGAGTGCCAGATGTAGTTTGCGCCAGAGAGTATGGCGGCATGCATCAGCATGTTAGACTCGTAGCCGGCCTGGGCGTCGTTGAGCTTCGACCCGACATGGAAGCCGGACGTGCGCCATGGCAGCCGGTATTTCCGCGCCAGCGCTCCCATGAGATACATCATCTGCGCGGCCTCCGGCGTGCCGCCCATGGGGGCGCCGGTCTTCATGTCCACAGTGACCATGAACTGTCCGTAGATCTGCGGCGAACCCGGGCGCAGCAGTTGCGTGAAGGCGACACCGGCCAGCGCTTCCGCATTGACCTGCGCGACCGCGCCGACTGCGGAAGCCGACGTCGAGGCGCCGCACAACGCGAAGGGCGCCAGGATCAGCGGCTGGTTGCTCCGCGCATACACCTTCATCGCATCCAGCATGGTGGCGTCCCACACCAGCGGCGAGTTGCAGTTGGTGATCGACACCAGGACCGGGTTGTCGCGGACGAACTCCTCGCCGAACACGATGCCTGCCATCGCCATCGTGTCTTCCGCTCGCTCCTTCGAGGTGACGATGCCCATGAACGGCTTATCGGAATACTTCAGCGCCGAATGGATGATATGGAGGTGACGCTTCGGGACCGCGATTTCCATTGGCTCGCAGATGACCGAGCTCGACGAGTGCAGCGCCGGCGCCATATAGGCGAGCTTGTGGAAATTGTTGAGGTCGGCGAGCGAGCCGTAGCGCCGGTTATTGTCAAGGTCGCGCACGTAGGGTGCGCCATACATCGGCACGAAGATAGAGTTCTTGCCGCCGACGCGGACGGTACGATCGGGGTTGCGGGCATTGAGGGTGAATTCCGGCGGGACCTTCGAGACCAACTCCATCAAGAGCGCACGGTCGATGCGAACGCGCGTCTCGGAGACATCGGCTCCTGCGGCCTTCCATAGGGCGATCGCCTCGTCGTCGCGGAACTCGCAGCCCACCTCTTCGAGGATCAAGAGCGATTCCTGGTGGATCAACTCCACCGCCTCGTCAGGGACCATCTGATAGGCGGGAATCTGGCGCACCAGCGTCGGGAACGAGACTATGGGCGCGCCCCGTATCGCCTTGCGCCCTAGGCGGCCGCCGCTTCTGCGATTTGCGTGTTCGGTCACTGCAACGGCCGGTGCATTCATGGCAACTCATCCTCCAACTGCCCATCAACTTAGCGAGACGAAATGTAGCTGTGACGCTGGAAAATCCTGATCTCTTGTATAAACTCTCCTTATGCGAAGCCTACGCCATCTCCTGCCCTCCGCCGGCAGCCTGATCGTCTTCGAGGCGGCCGGCCGGCTGTCGAGCTTCACCGCCGCCGGGCGCGAGCTCGGCATGACGCAAGCGGCTGTGTCCTACGCCGTGCGCGGGCTGGAAGAACAGCTCGGAGCCCAGCTATTCCAGCGCCGCCACCGCCAAGTCGTCCTCACCGAGGCCGGCGAGCGCTTCCACGCCGATGTCTCGCTCGGGCTGTCGCATATCCGCAAGTCGGCGGAAGATCTGCGCCTGCAGGCGAGTGGCGGTCATGTGACGCTGGCCGCCTCGACCGCCTTCGGCTCGTTCTGGAT
>NZ_RZRQ01000049.1:0-25798 GCF_003997785.1 Mesorhizobium sp. M7D.F.Ca.US.004.01.2.1
CACCTGCAGGTGCTGTTCGATGACGGTTCCGTCGGCTGGTACGAAGCAGGCTGGGGGCCGATGATTTCGGAAACCGCCTTCTTCGTGAAGGACGTGATTTCGTCGAATGGCTGCGTGTCGATCGTCATGAAGGAAGGCGTCAAGTCCGACGACATCGACACCCACACCAAGACCTCGACCATACGCCTGCACAGTGCCGCGACCGGCGCGGACGGCAAGTTCGTCAAGCCGGACGAAATGCTGTCGATGGAAGGCGAACCCGGCCACCAGGACCTTTGCGACCTCGAACAGGCCTTCGTGCTGAAGGCGATCCGCGAGGATCTGGATCTCACCAAACACATGGACGACGCGGTCAAATCGCTCGCCGTCTGCCTTGCCGCCGACGAGAGCGTGCGCAGTGGCGCCGCCGTCAAACTCTAGAACAGGGACGAAGCCGTGGGCTCGCTGAACATCGAGAATGTGAAGAAGGCCTTCGGGCCGGTCGAGGTGCTGAAGGGCATCAACCTCGAAGTGACCGACGGCGAATTCGTCGTCTTCGTCGGCCCGTCGGGTTGCGGCAAGTCGACCTTGCTCAGGGTCATCGCCGGACTGGAGGATTCGACCTCGGGCCGCGTCGTCATCGACGGCGAGGATGTTTCCGCCACCCCACCGGCCAAGCGCGGCATCGCCATGGTATTCCAGACCTATGCGCTCTACCCGCATCTGACGGTGAAGAACAATATGGGCCTCGGCCTCAAGCAGGCCGGCACGCCGGCGGCCGAGATCGAGCGCCGCATCGGCATCGCCTCATCGATGCTGTCGCTGGAGCCCTATCTCGAAAGGCGGCCGGCCGAGCTTTCCGGCGGCCAGCGCCAGCGCGTCGCCATCGGCCGCGCCGTGGTGCGCGAGCCGAAACTGTTCCTGTTCGACGAACCGTTGTCGAACCTTGATGCCGCGCTGCGCGTCAACACGCGGCTGGAAATCGCGCAGCTGCACCGCCGGCTGAAGGCGACGATGATCTACGTCACCCACGATCAGGTCGAGGCGATGACACTGGCCGACAAGATCGTCGTGCTCAACGCCGGCCGGATCGAGCAGATCGGCGGCCCGATGGAACTCTACAATTCGCCGGCAAATGAGTTCGTCGCCGGCTTCATCGGCTCGCCGAAGATGAACTTTGTCGATGGCGCCCGGCTTGGTGAGGCGGCGAAGACCATCGGCGTGCGGCCGGAGCACCTGACCGTCGATCCGAAGTCAGGCGCCTGGAAGGGAACGGTCGTTCATGCCGAGCATCTCGGCGCCGACACCAATCTCTATCTCGATTGCGAGAAGGCCGGGCTGATCACCGTGCGGATTTTCGGTGTCTATGATGCCGAACCGGGCGCCACGCTCTATGCGACGCCGGAGCCGAGGAAGATCTATCGGTTTGGGGCTGATGGGAAGGTGCTGAAGTAGGGGCTGACGGCGCAGCCCCCTCACCCAGCCTCCGCTTCGCTCGGCTGACCTCTCCCCGAGGGGAGAGGAGATTGTCAGCGCCGCCGCTCACCTCTTCTCCCCTGCGGGGAGAAGGTGGCCGCGAAGCGGCCGGATGAGGGGGCAGCGCAACCTTGCAGATCTACAAATCAGCCTTGAACGTCTGCTTCTGCTGGCCTAGGCCCTCGATGCCCAGCTCCACCACATCGCCGGCCTTCAAGAACACCGGCGGCTTCATGCCGAGGCCAACGCCGGGCGGCGTGCCGGTGGAGATGATGTCGCCGGGGTGCAGCGACATGAACTGGCTGAGATAGGACACCAGATACTTGACGCCATAGACCATGGTCTTGGTCGAGCCGTTCTGCATCGTCTTGCCGTTGACGGTCAGCCACATCTTGAGGTTCTGCGGATCGGCGACCTCGTCCTTGGTCACCAGCCATGGGCCGGTCGGGCCGAAGGTGTCGCAGGACTTGCCCTTGGTCCACTGGCCTTGCCGCTCAGCCTGGAAGGCGCGTTCGGAGACGTCGTGGGCGACGCAATAGCCGGCGACATAATCGAGCGCATCGGCCTCGCTGACATATTTCGCGGTCTTGCCGATGACCACGGCCAGTTCGACCTCCCAGTCGGTCTTCAGCGAGCCGCGCGGGATCAGCACGTCGTCATCCGGCCCGACAATGGCCGAGCTTGCCTTCATGAAGATGATTGGCTCCGGCGGCACGGTGGCGCCGGTTTCGGCGGCATGGTCGGAATAGTTGAGGCCGATGCAGATGAACTTGCCGGTGCCGGCAACGCAGGCGCCAAGGCGCGGGCTGCCGGAAACCGCCGGCAGCGACTTGGGATCGAGCTTGCCGAGTGCCGCCAGCGATGCCGGATCGAGTGCCTTGCCGCCGATATCGGTGACGTGGCCAGTGAGATCACGGATCGTTCCATCCGCATCGAGCAGGCCGGGGCGTTCGCTCCCGACCTCGCCATAGCGCAGCAGCTTCATGTCATGCTCTCCTCAGTCAGATTGGTTCAGATCGACCAGCCGCCGTCGATATTGTAGGCCTGTCCGGACGTATAGGTGGCGCCGGCCAGATAGACGGCGAGATCGGCGATTTCCTCCGGCGTGCCGAGCCGGCCCATCGGCTGGCGGGCGATGAAGGCGGCGCGGGCGGCATCGTAGTCGCCCTGCGCGTGCATGCGGTCCTGCAGCGACGGGCTCTCGACCGTGCCGGGGCAGATGGCGTTGCAGCGTATGCCCTTGCCGACATAGTCGGCGGCGATCGCCTTGGTTAGGCCGATGACGGCGGCCTTGGTCAGACCGTAGACGAAGCGGTTGGGCACGCCCTTGGTCGAGCTGGCCAGCGAGGCCATGTTGATGATCGATCCGTCGCCGCGTTCCAGCATGCCGGGCAGCACGGCACGGCTGGTGCGGATCATGGCGCGGACATTGAGGTTCAGCGCGAAATCGAGATCGGCGTCCTTCATCTCGAGGATCGAGCCGGAATGGACGAAACCGGCGCAATTGAACAGCACGTCGACGACACCGATCTCGGCAAAGGCGGCATTGACGGCCTCGTCGTTGAGCACGTCCAGCTTGCGGGCCTTGATTCCTGGCGTCTTGGCGAGCTCAGCGAGAAGCGTCTCGTTGATGTCGGTGGCGTGGACCACGGCACCTGCCTTGGCGAAGGCCAGCGCGCTCGCCTTGCCGATGCCTTGTGCCGCTGCCGTGACGACAACGACCTTGCCTGCCAGATCCGCCATGCTGTTCTCCTCTAGGGATCGTCCGGGTTTATCGGCAGTCGGCCAGGGCGTCATGGGCCAGTCGGACGCCATTATGCGGCCTGCGCGCCTGTCAGCCCACAGATAAAGATGTTTTTTCTCGTTAAAGAACATGCATCCGGGCGTCAAGCCCGAACACGATCACCATCATGGCAGCACGGCCTCAGTCGCCGTATGGCACCCAGACGTTCTTGACCTCGACGGCGCGGCGCAAGAAGGTGTCGCCGGCAGCTTCGTCGGACGCCCATTCGAGGCCACGGCCATTGCCGCTCCAGACCCGTTTGAGGTTGCCGATGGACTCGGCTTCCGCCTTGGCGCAGGTCTCGGCATCAGCGAACACCCAGAGTCCGTCGACATCGTCATGCTTGGCCAGCACGCCGGCAAGTTCGGCCGTGCGACCGGTGACGATGTTGATGGCGCCGGCCGGAACGTCGGAATATTCGATGACCTGATAGAGATCGGTGGCCAGCAGCGGATAGCGCTCCGAAGGCACCGCGACCACGGTGTTTCCCATCGCCAGCGCCGGCGCCACCAGCGAGATCAGGCCAAGCAGCGGCGACGCATCCGGCGCGACGATGCCGACGACGCCGACCGGCTCGTGCAGCGCCAGCGTCACGGCGCGGGCCGGCGGCTGGTGGACACGACCCTCGAATTTGTCGGCAAGGCCGGCATAGAGGAACAGCCGCTCGATCGACTGGTCGACCTCCTCGCGCGCCGCCTTGGGCGTAGCACCCGTAAGCTCGGTCAGGCGGGCGGCAAACTCGCCGGCGCGACCGGAAAGGTTCTCGGCCAGATAGTAAAGCACCTGGGACCTGTTGTAGGCGGTCGCCTCCGGCCATGCTTTGCAAGCGCGGGCTGCGGAGACGGCATCGCGGATATCCTTCCGGCTGCCGAGACCAACCTCGCCGACAAGCTTGCCCTTGGCAGTGGCGATGGCAATCGAATAATTGCCGTCCGGGCGCACCTGCTTGCCGCCGATGAACAGCTTTGCCGTGCGGTCGATTGCCGAGCCGTCGGCCTGCTCGACTGGCTGTGCGGAGAGCGTCGCCGGCTTGATGACCGGGCCGAGCGGCAGTTTCGCCGCGAGATATTCGAACATGCCTTCACGACCGCCTTCGCGGCCGAAACCGCTCTCGCGGTAGCCGCCGAAGCCACAGGCGGCGTCGAACATGTTGGTGCCGTTGACCCAGACGACGCCAGCCTTGAGCTGCGGCGCAACGTGCAGGGCCAGATTGACATTTTCGCTCCACACCGAGGCGGCCAGCCCATAGCGCGTGTTGTTGGCAAGCTCGATCGCTTCCTCGGTGTTGCGGAAGGTCATGGTCGCCAAAACCGGACCGAACACTTCTTCCTGTGCGAGAATGTTAGCCGGCGAAACTCCGGTGGCGAGCGTCGGCAGATGGTAGTAGCCGGAGGACGGCAGCGCCGCATCCGGCTGCCAGCAGACGGCACCTTGTTTGGCGCCTTCGGCGACCAGACCCTTGACCCGGTCGAGCTGTGTCAAGTCGACCAGCGGGCCGATATCGGTGTTCTTGTCGAGCGGGCTGCCGACGCGCAGCCGGCTCATCCGCGTCTTGACCTTGGCAATGAGGGCATCGGCGATGCCTTCCTGCACCAAAAGCCGCGAGCCGGCGCAGCACACCTGACCCTGGTTGAACCAGATGCCGTCGACCAGTCCCTCGACCGCGCTATCGAGATCGGCATCCTCGAAGACGATGAAGGCCGATTTGCCGCCGAGCTCCAGCGACAGCTTTTTCCCTGACCCGGCGGTGGCCTTGCGGATGATTTTGCCGACCTCGGAAGAGCCGGTAAAGGCGATCTTCTGGATGCCGGGATGGTTGACGATGGCCGCTCCCGCCTCCGGGCCGCCCTGGACGATGTTGACGACGCCTTTCGGCACGCCGGCGCGCTCGCAGATCTCTGCGAACAGGATTGATGTCAGAGGCGTGAATTCGGCCGGCTTCAGCACCACGGTGCAGCCGGCGGCGAGTGCCGGCGCAATCTTCCAGGCCAGCATCAGCAGCGGAAAATTCCACGGGATGATCTGGCCGACGACGCCGACACCCTTCTGGCCGGGGAAATCCCTGTCCAGTGCCTGCGCCCAGCCGGCATGATAGATGAAATGGCGGATCGCCAGCGGCACATCGATGTCGCGGCTTTCACGGATCGGCTTGCCATTGTCGATGGTCTCAAGCACCGCGAACAGGCGCTGATGCCGCTGCATGGCGCGGCCGATGGCATAAAGCACTTTCGCCCTGACGTAGCCCGAACTGGCGCTCCATTTCGGCAGCGCCTTGGTGGCCGCTGCAACCGCCGCGTCGATGTCGGCGGCACTGGCGTCCGAGACCTTGGCCAGCAGCTTGCCGGAGGAGGGCTCGCGGGTCTCGAAGGTCTTGCCGCCGGAAGCGGCTTTCCAGTCGCCGCCGATGAACAGCGCCTTGGAAAAATCGCGCGCGGCAAGCCACGCGTCGGCCTCGTTGCGGGCCTCCGGCGCCGGGCCGTACTCCATGGCGTGATAGCGGTCGAGGATGTTCATCAGGTGCCTCCTTCACCCTCCCTCTTGTGGGGAGGGTCGATCGGCGAAGCCGATCGGGGTGGGTGGTGCGTTCAAGCCATCGCGTGGCGATGATTGGCCGAATAGTGTCCGGTCAGATGATGCTCGAGCTGGCGCTCGATGTCGGTCAGCAGGCTCGAGGCGCCGAAGCGGAACAACTCGGGCTCCAGCCATGGCCGGCCGAGCTCTTCCTTCATCAGCACCAGCCAGTCGAGCGAGGCCTTTGCCGTCGAAATGCCGCCGGCCGGCTTGAAGCCGATGAGATAACCGGTTTCCTCGAAATAGGCCCTGATAGCACGCACCATGGCGAGGCCGACGGGCAGCGTCGCATTGACGCTTTCCTTGCCGGTCGAGGTCTTGATGAAGTCGGCGCCCGCCATCATCGCCACCATCGAGGCCAGCATGACATTGCGCAGCGTGGCGAGGTCGCCGGTGCCGAGGATGACCTTCAGATGCGCGTCACCGCAGGCGGCCCGCATCGAGACAATCTCATTGTAAAGCTCCCGCCACTTGGCGCCGAACACCAGGCCGCGCGGAATGACGACGTCGATCTCGTCGGCGCCGTCGCGGACCGAGGCTTCGATTTCCTGCAGACGGGTGGACAGCGGCGCAAGGCCATGCGGAAAGGCGGTGGAGACGGCAGCGACATGGATGCCGGTGCCGCGCACGGCGTCGACGGCGGTGGCGACGAAGGGATGGTAGACGCAGACGGCCGCCGGCCGGATGGTTTCACCCGCAATGCCGAGACCCTCGACAATGTCGCGGCGAAACGGGTTGATCGCCTTGGCGCAGAGCCGGCGCACGCGTTCCTCGGTGTCGTTGGAATTCAGCGTCGTCAGATCCATGCAGGCGACGGCCTTTAGCAACCAGGCCGCCTGGTTGTCGGCCTTGATCGAGCGCCGCTTGGTCAGGCTGGCGACGCGCCGTTCCAGCGCCGAGCGATTGACGCTGCGCACCGATTCCATGAAGCCGAGGTCGAGCTTCATGCCTGGATTGCGCGCAATACGATGGTCGTGTGGGACGGGGGTGTTGGCGGCGGCGCGCGCCGGCAGCGGCGTCACCTTGGACGAGCCGACATCGGCTTCGCGGATTGTGCTGCTCATCTCCTGCCCTTTCATTCGGCGACGTGCGCTTATGTCTTGGTGCGCATCGTCTTCCCAAAACCGCTCGACACTTTGGGCGACACGCACGAAGATAGCCCGTGAATTCACGCTTCACGAGTCCTTAGGGCGCTCATAGCTGAAAAAGGCTGCGAAAGCAGCTAGTTTTTGACCGAAAGGTCAAAATGCGGATATGAGAGTGTCGATGCCCGGCTCAGCCGACGAAGGCGCGCTCGACCACAAAAGTCGCTGGATGGCTCAGCGAGCCTTCCACGAAACCGAGGCTTTCGGCCAGTTCCTTGACGTCCTTCAGCATATGCATCGAGCCGCAGATCATGATGCGGTCGGTTTCCGGATTGAGCTTGTCGATGCCGAGATCGCTGTAGAACTTGCCGGAGCCGATCAGCGCGGTGATGCGGCCCATGCACGCCGACTCCTCGCGGGTCGTCGAATTGTAGAGCGTGACGCGCCCAGTGGTCAGTTCGCCGATCAGCGGGTCGCTTTCCAGCGCCGCCACCAGCTCCTGGCCGTAGATGAGCTCGGCATTGTCGCGGCAGGTATGGGTCAGGATCAGCTGATCGAATTTCTCGTAGGTGTCGGGGTCGCGCAGCAGGCTGGCGAAGGGCGCGATGCCGGTGCCGGTCGAGATCATGAACAGCCGCTTGGCCGGGGTCAGCGCGTCGACCACCAGCGTGCCGGTCGACTTCTGGCGCATGATGACCGTGTCGCCGACCTGGATCTTCTGCAGTTCCGAGGTCAACGGGCCGTCCGGCACCTTGATCGAGAAGAATTCCAGCTCTTCGTCCCAGGCCGGGCTCGCCACCGAGTAGGCGCGGTACACCGGCTTCTCGGCATTGGGCAGGCCGATCATGACGAACTCGCCGGAGCGGAAGCGCAGCGACTGCGGACGGGTGATGCGGAACGAGAACAGCCGGTCGGTATAGTGCTTCACCGAGACGACGGTCTCGGCATAGACGTTGGCCGGAATCGGGAATTGCAGCGGGCGGGCGCCGACGGTGTTGAGAGCGGATGTGGTGTTCATCAAATCCAACCTTCTGGCCCAAACTCACGGACGCGGGCGCCAAACCTTCACCTGCGCGCCCGAACCATTCAGGTTCCGGCGTGCTGTTCGCACACTCCAAAGCGGTAAGCTCTTGTGTCGGGAATTTATTAGTATACAAACGATATTTGCGTCAAGATGCTACCGTAAAACACCTTTCCAAACTGACACATATCCGTAGTCCGGGCATTTCGGGTTTCGACGATGAAAGAGAATATTTCGGCGCAAGCGCGCGATTCCCTGGGAAATGTCGTCGCCGGTATCGATGTCGGCGGCACCTTCACCGACCTACTCCTGATCGACGGACGCGACGGCGGCAGGGTGCATATCGCCAAGACTCCGACCACGGTCGACAACCAGGCTTTCGGCGTCGTTTCGGCACTCGGCGCCACCGGATTTCCGATCGACGGCATCGATCTCATCGTGCATGGCACGACCACCACCACCAATGCGGTGCTCGAGCGCCGGCTGGCGAAAACCGGCATGATCACCACGCGCGGCTTTCGCGACGTGATCGAGCTTGGCCGGCGCACACGGCCGCAGGCCTATGGCATGACCGGCAGCTTCGTGCCGATCATCCCGCGTAATCTCAGGCTTGAAGTGTCGGAGCGTGTCGAGGCGTCCGGTGCGATCCGTACGCCGCTCGACGAGGCCGAGATGCGCGAGGCTGTGCAGACGCTGATCGCGGCCGGCTGCGAATCCCTCGTCATCCATTTCCTGCATTCCTACGCCAACCCGGCGCATGAGCGGCGTGCCGCCGAAATCGCCGCCGAATTCTGGCCGAACGGCTACATCACGGCAGGCCACGCACTGCTGTCGGAAGCACGCGAATTCGAGCGCGGCGTCACCGCTTCGGTCAACGCCTCCGTGCAGCCGATCCTCGAGCGCTATGTCGAGCGGCTGCGCAAGGAGCTGGCTGCAAAAGGCTATGCACGCGACTTCCTGATCATGAACGGCAATGGCGGCATGATCTCGGCCCGCTTCGTCACACGTGAATCGGCCAAGACGGTCATGTCCGGTCCGGCCTCGGGCGTCATCGCCGCCGCCTATACCGGAAAACGCGCCGGCTTCGAAAACCTCGTCACGTACGACATGGGCGGCACTTCGACCGACGTGGCGCTGATCCGCAATGCCGAGCCGGCGGTGTCAAACGAGATCGAGATCGAATATGCGATGCCGATCCACGTGCCGATGGTGGCGGTGCACACGGTCGGCGCCGGCGGCGGCTCGATCGCCCGTGTCGACGCGGCCGGCCTGATCCAGATCGGTCCGGAAAGTGCCGGCGCCAACCCCGGCCCGATCTGCTACGGGCGCGGCGGCCTCGAGCCGACCATCACCGACGCCAATCTTGTGCTCGGCCGGCTGGCGCCGAAGAAATTGCTGGCGGTCGAAAACCCGGTCACATCAGAGCGCGTCACCGGCATCTTCGAGGAGAAGATCGGCAGGGCCACCGGCCTGTCCGGTGTCGAGGCAGCCGGGGCCGTGCTGCGGCTCGGCAACATGAAGATGGCCGGCGCCATCCGCATGGTCTCGGTGTCGCGTGGTCACGATCCCAGAGATTTCGCGCTGTTTGCCTTTGGCGGCGCTGGCCCGCTGCACGCAACGGCGCTGGCGCGCGAACTCGGCCTGCCCCGGGTGCTGGTGCCGGCGCGTCCCGGCATCACCAACGCACTCGGCTGCGTCGTCGCCGACTTGCGCCACGACTTCGTCAACACCATCAACCAGCCAGTGGCGGTGCTCGACGAAACCCAACTTCACGCAGTGTTGGAACGGCACCGAAACGAAGGTGAAGAGCTGATCGGCAAGGAAGCGGTGAAGCCGGAGACGATCCGCGTCACCCACTCCGCCGACATGCAGTTCGTCGGCCAGACCCATATCATCAACGTGCCATTGCCGTCCTCATCGGTGACGCGGGCAACGCTGCAGCAGCTTTTCGAAAAGGCCTATTTCGCCCGCTTCAAGGTCGAGCTGCCGGAGATCCGGGCCAATCTCGTCAACCTCAACACCTCGGTCACCGGCGTGCGTCCGGCGATCGATCTGTCCCGGCTGATCGACCCGGCTGGGCGCGAAAAAACGCTCGACGAGGCGCGGCGCGAGATCCGGCCGGTCTGGTATGGCGGACGCTGGCACGACACGCCGGTATACGCACGCGAAAAACTGCCGCTCGACGCGGTCATCGATGGCCCGGCGATCCTCGAACAGATGGACGCCACCACCGTACTCGAACCCGGCGACCGCGCACGCTGCGACGCCGACGGCAACATCATCATCGATATCGGCGAGGCCTGATATGGCAAAGCTCGACGCCATCACCCTTTCGGTCCTCCAGGCGGCCCTGCAGCAGGTCTGCGACGAGATGGACCTGACCTTTTCGCGCGCCGCCTTCTCGCCTGTGATCGCCGAGGCCAACGACCGCTCCGACGGCATCTATTCCGCCGTCGATGGTTCGCTGATCGCGCAAGGAAGCCAGGGCCTGCCGGTGTTCGTCGGCGTCATGCAGTATTCGACCAGGACGGTGATCGAAATGATCGCCGATGGCCGCTGCTTGGCCCCAGAGCCCGGCGACATCTACATCGTCAACGACCCCTATCTCGGCGGCACCCATCTGATGGATGTGCGCTTCGCCATGCCGGTCTACCGGGACGGCAAGATCTTCTGCTGGCTGTCCAATACCGGCCATTGGCCCGATATTGGCGGCTCGGTGCCGGGCGGGTTTTCAGCCTCGGCGACCGCAGTCGAGCAGGAAGGGCTGCGGCTGCCGCCGGTCAAACTGTTCAAGAAGGGCGTGCTCGATCCGGAGATCTACGCCATCATCTGCTCCAACATCCGCGTTGCCGACCAGCGCATCGGGGATATCCGCGCCCAGGCCGCCGCACTGCTGATCGGCCAGGACAGGCTCAACGGAATCCTGGATCGTTACGGAGATGAAACTGTTGTCGAGGCAATCGCCGAACTGCGCCGCCGCGCCGCCGAACAGATGCGCGCCAACATAGCGGCCATCCCCAACGGCATTTACCGTTCCAAAGCCTTTGTCGATTCCGACGGGGTGGTCAACGAGCCGCTGACCATCGCGCTCGCGGTCGAGAAACAAGGCGATACGCTGACCTTCGATTTCGCCGGTTCATCAAAGCCCTGCGCCGGGCCGATGAACAGCGTGCTGGCGACCACCCTGTCCTCGGTCTATCTCGCCATGCGCCACATCTTCCCCGATGTGCCGATCAGCGCCGGCGCTTTCGAACCCCTGATCGTCAAACAGCCGGAAGGCACGTTCCTCGACGCCAAATATCCGCGCCCGGTCTCGGGTTGCGCGGCGGAAGTGTCGCAGCGCATCGCCGAGGCGGTGTTCGCGGCCATGGTGCAGGCGTTGCCGGAGAAAGTGACGGCGGCTCCCGCCGGCTCCAGCGGCAATTTCGCGCTCGGCGGCAACGACCCGGCGCGCGGCCGCGACTACGTCATGTACCAGATCTCCGGCGGCGGCTATGGCGGCAATTCAGGCCATGACGGCCTGACCAATGGCTGCTCGACCATCGGCATCTCGAAATCGCCGCCGGTCGAGATCATGGAACAGGCATTCCCGGTGCTCTACCGCCACTATGCCTTGCGTGAAGGCTCGGGCGGCGCCGGCAAGCATCGCGGCGGCTTCGGGCTCGCATATGAGGTCGAGATCCTGCGCGGCGACGCCCGTGCCTCCTTCGTCATGGATCACGGCCGTTTCGGCCCGCAAGGTGCACTCGGTGGCAAGGACGGCGCGGTCAATACCGTGATTGTCTTCCGCAACGGTGAGGAGCATGTGCCGCCGCACCTCTCCAAGGAGCAGGACATCGCGCTCAAGGCCGGCGACCGCGTGCGCGTCGGCACGCCGGGCGGCGGCGGCTATGGCGATCCGCGTGAGCGCGACCCGGACTTGGTGCTGCGCGACGTGGCGCTGGGATATTATACGTCAGAGGAAGTCAGCGAAAAATTCGGCGTTGTCCTGTCGGCAGGGGAGTTAGCCATCGATCGGACGGCGACGGACAAGCAGCGCGCCGGCTAACGCACCACCAATCGTGAGGGCTTGGTCCGCTCGCCGCGCCGTGATCGCCGCAGCGCATGTCGTTTCCGTCTCCGCCGGGGGCACGAAAGCCCGTAGACTTCTCCGGTCAACGGAGATCTCGAACATGCGTCTTTTCGGTCGTTTCGTGCTTGCCGCTTCCGTCGCCCTCACGCTGGCCACGGGTGCTTCCGCCCAGGACAAGAAGCTCAGGATCGGCACCGAAGGCGCCTATCCGCCCTTCAACTACGCCAGTGCCGACGGCACGCTGGGCGGCTTCGACATCGACCTCGGCAAGGCGCTGTGTGCGCAGATGAAGGCCGAGTGCGAGTTTAGCGTACAGGATTTCGATGGCTCCATACCGGCGCTGCAGGCCGGCAAGTTCGACGCCATCATCAACATCACCATCACGCCCGAGCGGGCCGAGAAGGTCGAGTTCACCCACAAATACTACCAGACGCCGCCGGCCATCGCGGTGCCGAAAGATTCCACCATCGCAGGCACCTCGCCGGACGATCTGAAAGGCAAGGCGCTCGGCGTTCAGACCGCGACCATCCATCAGAAATTCGCCGAGCAGAAATACGCAGGCTCGACCGTCAAGGCCTATCCGACCGGCGACGATGCCCGCACCGACATGGCCAATGGCCGGCTCGACGCGATGATGGACGGCTCGATCATCCTGACCGAATGGCTGAAGAGGCCCGACGGCGCCTGCTGCAAGCTGCTCGGCACCCTGACGGCCGATCCGGCCATTCACGGCCCCGGCGTCGGCATTGCACTGCAGAAGGGCAACAAGGAGCTGGCCGACAAGCTCAATGCGGCCATCGACGCGCTGCGCGCCAACGGCAAGTACAAGGAAATCAACGATAAATATTTCTCGTTCGACGTCTACGGCAGCTGAGACCGTTTGGAAACTCTACTCTGGCGGCCATCTGAAGGCGGTTTCTGCGCTTCCTCGTTCTACTGCGCCGCAGTAGAACTGGGCTCACGGACCTGAATGTCCGCTGCGCTCCGGTTCTCGAAACCACCATCATATGACTCGCCAGAGCGAATTTCGAAACGGTCTCCGGATCGCAATGAATGATGGAGACTTTCTTGGCTGAGCGGCGTTCCCCTTTCTACAGCAGCATCGTTGCCGTGGGCGCGACCATGGGTCGGGTGGGTGGCGATTTCATCTCCGCGAAGTATTATTCCGGCATCGCCGACGAGCATCTGAACACCCGCCAAAATGTCGGCGTGCAGGATCTCAGTACCATGGGCAAGATGGACATCAAGGGGTCGGACGCCGAGGCGCTGGTCAACCATGTCATCGTCAACGATGCCGCCGCCATGAAGCCCGGACAGGTCCGCTATTCCACGGTCTGCCGTGAGGATGGCGGCATCATGGACGACCTCACCGTGTTCCGCCTGGCGCCGGAGCATTTCATGCTGGTGACAGGCTCGGTCAACCGCCTGAAGATGCTGCCCTGGCTGTTGCATCATGCGCAGGGGCGCAAGGCCTATGTCACCGACATCACCGCGGCCATCGCCTTCCCGACCATCCAGGGTCCGCGCTCGCGCGAACTCCTGAAAGCGTTGGTTGCGGATGCCGATCTGGATGGGCTGAAGCGCTGGTCGTTCACGTCAGGTCATATCAACGGCACGCGTGTGCTGATCTCGCGCACCGGCGTGACCGGCGAACTCGGCTTCGAACTGTTCGTGCCGGCCGACGAGGCGACCTCGGTCTGGGAGGCGCTGATGCGGACCGGCCGGGACTTTGGCCTGAAACCCTATGGCGTGCTGGCAATGTTCACGCTCGGGCTGGAAAAGGCCTATCCGGCGCATGGCATCGACATGGACGAGAGCCGCACGCCGTTCCATGTCGGCCTCGACCGCTGGATCAAGTTCGACAAGGGCGATTTCGTCGGCCGCGAAGCGCTGCTCAGGGTTCGCGATAAGGGCCTCTACGAGCAATGGGTCGGCCTGGTCCTCGACGGCGACAGGCCGGCCGCGACCAATGCCCGGGTTCTGGCCGACGGCGAGGATGCCGGCATCGTCACTTACAGCGACCACGGTTATTCCTTCGGCAAGGTGCTGGCCACGGCGCATCTGCGGCTTCCCTTCACGGCCATCGGCACCGAACTCAGCATCGACATCGACGGCAAGCCGACCCGCGCGGTCGTGGCGCCGATACCGTTCTTCGACCCCGAAGGCGTTAGGTTGCGCGGCTAACTCGGCTTGCCCCGGAAATCATTTTGGTCTCTCCTCCGGGGTTATGATATGGTCTCCAAATGAAGTCTCCTAGCTCAAGAGCCAGCCGTTCAGCCAAGACCGGCCAGTTCGTACTGACCAGCGCGCGCGGTGAGAAAATCAGCGCCGTGGAAGGCATGACGTTGTCGCCTCGCATGGCGAAATTACTCGCCCAAGGCGTACGACACGGATTGTCCGGCGATGAGCGGCGTTCGCTCATCAAGGAAGAAATCCGCAAGAAGAAATAGACGTTGGTCTACGCCGCCGAGTTCGATCCGCTGTGCTACCCCGGTACGACGGTGCTCATTAACCTGCTGGACATCCGCGACCAGGCCGAACTTGATGAAGTCGAGCTCGCGCTGTTCCTGACGCGCGCTGACGAGCCATTGCCGGCAGGCGAACTCGACTATCCTCACTACCTTAGCCTGCCCCGGCACCTGTTCCAGGATGTATATGGCTGGGCCGGTCAGGCGCGCACCATCCGCATCGGCAAGGCCAGCAGTTGGTTTTGCTATCCCGAACACATCGCCAGCGAGATGGCGCGGGTGTTCCGCGAGCTAGGCAACCCCGACCGCTTGGCCGACCTCGACGGCGGCGGCTTTGCCAAGCACGTGGCCCACATCGTCGCGGAGATCAATGCCGTGCATCCGTTTCGCGAAGGCAACGGCCGCACCCAACTCACCTTCCTTGCCATGCTCGCCGAGCACGCAGGCTTCACGTTCAACGCCGACATGCTCGATCGTGATCGTGTGATTCAGGCCATGATCGACAGTTTCGTTGGCTCCGAGGCGCCACTGGAGGCCCTCATCGAAGACATCATTCGCCAGTCTAGTTAGCCGGCTCCGCCTACCCCCGCCGATCCAGCCGCGCAACCAGCCGGTCACCCACCCACTGGATGCCGCAGACCAGGATGATCAGTACGATGACCACAGCGATCATCACGGACGTCTCAAAACGCTGGTAGCCGTAGCGGATGGCGAGGTCGCCGAGGCCACCGGCGCCAATCGCGCCGGCCATGGCCGACGCGCCGATCAGCGTCACCAGTGTCACCGTGAAACCGGCAACGATGCCTGGCAGGGCTTCGGGCACCAGCACCTCGCGGATGATCGTCCAGCGGTTGCCGCCCATGGCGCGCGCCGCCTCGATCAGGCCACGGTCGACCTCGCGCAGCGACACTTCGGCGATGCGCGCATAATAGGGCGTGGCGGCGATCGACAGCGGCACGATCGCCGCCCAGGTGCCGATCGAGGTGCCGACGATCAGCCGGGTCACCGGGATTAGTGCCACCAGAAGGATGATGAAGGGCACCGAGCGGAAACTGTTGATGATGGCGCCGAGCGCCCGGTTCACCCACAGGCTTTCAGCAATGCCGCCGCGTTCGGTGGCAATCAGGGCCAGGCCGAGCGGCAGGCCGAAAACCAGCGAGATAAGGCCGGAGGCGGCCGTCATCAGCACCGTCTCCCAGATCGAACGCAGCAGAAGTTCAAACAGGATGGGCGACATGGCCAAGCACCTCCACCCGCGCCTGGCGGGCCTTCAGGAATGTGATGATGTCAGCGAGATGATTTGCATCGCTGCCGGGAATCGAAAGGAACAGCGTGCCGACCGGCTGATGCTGGATATGGTCGATGCCGCCATGGACGAGGCGGAAGGCGCCTGGAACAGCCGTGGCAAGGTCGGACAGCAAGGGCCCGCTTGCCGCCTCGCCGGCCACGTCGACGCGCAGGATCGTCTCCGCGCCGGCTGCCGGCAGCAGCCGGGCTGCCAGCTCGGCCGGCAGCTGCGGCCGGATGGCGCCGAGCAGGCTTTTTGTGATGTCCGAGCGCGGGTCGGCAAACACCGACCAGACCGGGCCTTCCTCGACGATACGTCCGGCGTCGATCACGGCAACCCGGTCGGCGATCGAGCGGATCACCTCCATCTCATGGGTGATCAGCAGGATGGTCGGCCCAAGCTGCCGGTTGATGTCCTCGAGCAGTGCGAGGATGGAGCGCGTCGTCTCCGGGTCGAGCGCCGAGGTGGCTTCGTCCGACAAAAGCAGTGCCGGGCGCGCGGCAAGCGCCCGGGCGATGCCGACGCGTTGCTTCTGGCCGCCCGACAGCGACGCCGGATAGGCTTTTGCTTTCTCCGACAGGCCGACGAGATCGAGCAGTTCGGCGGCGCGCTTCAGTCGCTCGGCTTTCGGGCGGCCCTCGATCTTCAGCGGCAGCGCCACATTGTCCTCGACGGTCTTGGCCGACAGCAGGTTGAAATGCTGGAAGATCATGCCGATGCGCCGCCGCAGCGGCTGCAGGTCGCGCTCGCCAAGCCGGCTGATCTCGCGGCCTTCGATGAACACCTCGCCGGAGTCAGGCCGTTCCAGCCCGTTCAGGCAGCGGATCAACGTCGACTTGCCGGCGCCGCTGCGGCCGATAATGCCGAGGATCTCGCCCTTGCGCACGGTCAGCGAGATGCCGTCGAGCGCCGCCGTCACACCGAAGCGGCGCTTCAGTTCGACAAGGCGCACGACGTCCTGAGACGTCTCGGTTCGAGCCTGGGTCGGATCGGTGGTGTCTCCGGATGCCGTGATATGCTGGTTCATTCGTGTTCCTGTTCTCGCCATCCGAAAACGCAATCGCGGCCCGCGCCTGAGCGCGGACCGCAGTTGCTCTCGAGCCGGGTTTCCGGCCGAGGATCGGATCAATAGGCGCTGAGGCCGGTGCCCTTGTAGACCTTGTCGAACTCGGCCTTCACCGCCTCATTCTGATAGGACGCGACCAACGTCTTCACCCAGGCCTCGTTCTCGTTGCCGACCTTCACCGCGATGAAGTTGCGGTAGGGATTATCGGCGATCGGCTCCTGCGCGATGCGGTTTTCCGGCGTCAGGCCGCTTTTCAGCGCCCAGTCGGTGTTGACCACGGCGGCGTCGAGATCCTCGACCGAGCGGCCGACAATGCCGGCGTCGAGCTCCTTGATCACCACCTTCTTGGCGTTCTCGGCGATGTCGGCCGTGGTAGCGAGAATGCCGGTGCCGTCCTTCAGCTTGATCACGCCCTCATTCTGCAGCACGCGCAGCGCGCGGCCTTCATTGGAAGGATCGTTCGGCACGCCGATGACAGCGCCCTCGGGCAGGTCGGCAATTTTTGTGTATTTTTTGGAGTAGAGGCCGATCGGCCAGACGCCGGTGTAGCCGACGCGCACGATGTGATAGCCCTGAGTCTTGATCTGGTTGTCGAGATAGGGCTGGTGCTGGAACGCGTTGGCGTCGATCTCGCCGCGCTCCAGCGCCTCGTTGGGCTGGGTGTAGTCGTTGAACACCACGGTCTCGATAGAGAGGCCCTTTTCGGCCGCCTGAGCGACGACGACCCGCCAGACATCCTCGTCCTCGCCACTGATGATACCGACCTTGATCGCCTTCTTGTCCTCAGCGAGCGACGCGCTGGGCGCCATCAGGCTGCCGATCGCGACGGCCGATGCGAACAGCAGAGCCAGGCCGCTGCGCCGGTTGAGAGGTGACCAAAGGGAAGATGGCAAAGTGTTCTTGAAGTCGGACATGCTTGATCTCTGCGGTTGTGAAGTCATGGCAGCCAGGCGGATTGCCTAGCCTTGGTCACATCCTCAGAAATTCTATCGATTATATCAAAGAACGCGTTTCGCCGTTCTCGTCAAAGCCGGGAATATTCTCTCAAAAATTTCGAGAACGGGAGCACAAGACGCCATCGGATCGACCGCAGCGGGCTGCGCTGCGATCCCGCTCGCTTCGGGAGGGACGTCAGATTTGTTGGCATCGAGGTCCGCCGAGCACTCACGGGAAAGGCGCGTTCGGCGGCTCGTTCGCAACTATTGTCTTACTTTAGTTAACGAGTTAATTTAGCAATAAAGTCGATTCTCACATTGAACCTGGCCCGACGATACCGGGGTATCAAGAACAGATTTCGGCAAGCAAGTCAGGCCGAGGTCAAAGCCTGTTTTCGATCGCAAGCCAGCGTTGGAGGACCTCTCACGTGCCGCCTAAAGACACTCGTCGTTCCCTGCCGATGGCGTTGCTTCATGCCCGCGAAGCGGTGATGGCGCGGTTTCGCCCGATGCTTGCGGCGCATGATGTGTCCGAGCAGCAATGGCGTGTGCTGTGTGTGTTGAGTGAAGCCGGCTCGGTCGAGGCAACAGAGCTTGCCGATCGCGCATCGGTGCTGCCGCCCAGCCTGACGCGCATCATCAAGGCGCTCGAGGGACGCAAATTCATCACCCGCAACAAGGCGGAAGGCGACGGCCGCCGCGTCGTGCTGACCATTGCGCCTGCCGGTTCCGCCTTGATCGACGCCCTGTCGCCCGAGCGTCGCGTCATCTATGACGACATCGAACAGCGTTTTGGTCACGAGAAGCTTGAACAGTTGCTCGACCTCCTGGAGAGCTTGATCGACGGCGAGAGCTGACCGTTCTCCGGTCCCTTGCGGCCCGCATCCGGTACGACTGCACCCCGATGCGAGCCCATTTCCGCCATGGCGCGTTGGCTTCCCGGCCGCCGGCCATGATGCAGCCATGGCCACTTTTTCGTGAAGCTGAACGGGTTGATCCGATCGCCTGTTTGCCTAGGTAAAAGGAGCGGCGGGCGTCACGCAAATCTGCAATCGGGCAAATCCTACAATCGGTATGACATTTTCCTGTATTCGAAAGCTTGCCCTTCCTGTTCTCTTCGTCGGCGTCCAGTCTTCCTGCGTCATTCCCGACGATACGTCGCGCATCGCCAAGGTTGACCCCACGGTGGCGGCGGCTCGCAAGGAGATGGTCGGCCTTAGTGAAGCCGACGTTCGAATGTGCGCGGGGTTTCCGACTGCCACCGCCGACGCTGGCCGATCGGGCCAGATCTGGACCTATAAGCGCATCGTTCAACGCGGCAATCTCAGCATTGTCGTCCCGACCCTAGCGGTCGGCGCTATCCCGGCGGTCGGCGGCTCCGTCAATGTCGCTCCCGGCGGATATTGCGACACGCAAATTCGCATGGTCGACGGCCGCGTCGCCGAAGTTGCCTACGCCGGCGACAACAATTTGCCCAACAGGCGCGACGCGCTTTGTGTCAGCACGGTGGACGCCTGTGTGGCCTATGCCCGCCAACACAGTCAGAGGCCGGCGGCCAGATAGCTGGCGGCAACGAAACAGCGATGGCAGGCCGTGAGTGTGGCACGTGGATAGGGCTTGACTGACCGCCTGTACCGAATAGGTTAGTGATCGGAAAAATACCGGCTCTGATCGCCGGGCGGCAAGAATGCCTCGTATGCCTCGCCCCTCCGGCGCTGGCTGCGGGGCATTGTCATTTTGGGGATCTGTTTGAAACGGCGCATCGAGATCGGCATCCTGTATTCCCGCTCGGGGAGCTACCAGCTCATCTCCGATGCGTGCCGTATGGGCGCCATGCGCGCGGTCGCCGACATCAATGCCGACCGCCAGCATGGCATCGAGCTGGTGCCGGTCGAGCGCGATCCGCAAAGCAATGCGGATCGCTACGCGACGCTCTGCGAGGACATCTTCAAGACCAGCAGCGCCCGCCATGTCGTCGGCTGTGTCACCTCCTGGAGCCGCAAGGAGACGATCCCAGTTCTGGAGAAAGCCGGTGGCATGCTCTGGTACGCCTGCCCCTATGAGGGCTTCGAAGCCAACGAGCACGTCGTCTACATGCACGCTTGCCCCAACCAGCATCTGGTGCCGCTGATGGCCCATGTCGTGCCGCGCTTCGGCGCCAACGGTTTCCTGCTCGGCTCGAACTATATCTGGGGCTGGGAGATGAACCGCGTGGCGCGCGACCTGATCGCCGATGCAGGCGGCAAGGTTCTGGGCGAGCGCTATCTGCGCATCGGCGAGACCGACGTGTCGCGCCTGATCGCTGAAATCCGGGCCACGCGGCCGAACTTCATCCTGAACAATCTGATCGGCACCTCGTCCTACGCCTTCCTGGCGGCCTATCGCGACTTGGGCGACGAGGATCCGGCCTTCCGCCCCGAAGCCTGTCCCGTCATCTCCTGCAACCTCACCGAGGGCGAGCTGCCGGCGATCGGCGAATCCGGAAAAGGGCATTTGTCGGTCGGGCCGTATTTCGCGCCGCGCCCGGCCGCCTTCGCCTCGTCCTTCGAGGCCTCCGCCTATGCCTCGGTGCAGGTGATGGCTGACGTGCTCTCTCGCGATGCCGAAGCCGGTCCGGCGGAATTCTCCAAAGCCTTCGCCGAACGGCGCTTCTCCACTAGGCTCGGGCCGATCGCCATCGACGCCCATTCCCAGCACGCGACATTGCCGGTGATCATTGGGCGAATTGCAGACGGCTTCTTCGAGGTCGTCAGCCGTGAGGACGAGGTCGCGCCGGACCCGTATCTGTCGCGCTACGATCCTGCAAAAACATTCGGCCGTCCGCGCCTCAGGGTGGTGTCGTGACCAGGGCGCCACGCATTCCCAATCTCGGTGGCGCCAGGGCCTTCATCCTGCATCGCCCGCACCCGACGGTGCAGGCGATCACCCGGCAATTGTCGGCCATCGGCCTGATCACGCTGGATTGCTGGCCGGAACTGCCGCCCGAGGCGCTGGCGGCCGATTTCGTCTTTTTCGACGCCGATCTCGGCTTCGACGAGCAGTTCCCGTGGAAGCCGGGCGAGGCGCCGATGCCGCTGGTGGCGCTGATCGGCTCGGAGGCACCCGGCCGCATCGAATGGGCGCTGTCGCACAAGGCCGACGCCCAGCTCCTGAAGCCGGTCGGCAATGCCGGCGTCTACAGCGCGCTGCTGATCGCACGCCAAAGTTTCGAGGCGCGCAAACATCTGGCCGGCGAGATTGCCTCGCTTCGCCAGCGTGTCGCCGATCGCCAGACCATCGTGCGCGCGGTGACAGCTTTGTCCAAAGGCACCAGTGACGACCGCGCCTATGCGCAACTGCGCTCGCTGGCGATGAGCTGGCAGATCAGCATCGAGGATGCCGCGCGCCGGATCGTAGCGATGACGGAAGAGGAAGGCGGCGATGACCAGTCCCATCGCGCCTGATCTCACCGCGCCAGGGCGCATGCCGGTCAAGCCGCGCGCCGGCGTCTGGCGCCGGCTGATCAGGCGCCGCCTGGCGCTGCTCGGGCTGGTGATCGTCACCATTGTCGTTGCCGGCGCCGTGCTGGCGCCATGGCTGACCGGCTATGATCCCAACGAGCAGATGTTCGACGGCCTGACCATCGAGGGCTCGCCCTTGCCGCCGGATGCAAAATTCTGGCTGGGCACCGACCTGCTCGGCCGCGACCTGCTGACCCGCATCCTCTACGGCGCGCGCACCTCGCTGATCATCGGCATCGTCGCCAATGGTGTGGCGCTTCTGATCGGCACGCTGGTCGGCGTCGTTGCCGGCTATTTCCGCGGTTGGATCGGCAGCGCGCTGATGCGCTTCACCGACCTGATGATGGCCTTTCCGGCACTGCTGCTCGCCATTTGCCTGGCGGCGGTGTTCGAGCCCAGCCTGTGGATCGTCGCCATGGTCATCGCGTTGGTCAACTGGGTGCAGACCGCACGCGTCATCTACACCGAGACCAGCTCGCTGGCCGAACGCGAGTTCATCGATGCCGAGCGCACCATCGGCGCCAGCGCACCGCGCATCCTGTTTCGCCACATCCTGCCGCATCTGCTGCCGACCATCATCGTCTGGGGCACGCTCGGCATTTCCACCACGGTGCTGCTCGAGGCGACGCTCTCCTTCCTCGGCATCGGCGTGCAGCCGCCGACGGCGTCCTGGGGCAACATCATCTTCGAGAACCAGACCTACTTCCAGGCCGCACCCTGGCTGGTGTTCTTCCCCGGTGCGGCGATCCTGGCGCTGGCGCTGGCCTTCAACCTGATCGGCGACGCGCTGCGCGACATTCTCGATCCGACGCAAAGGGGCCGGGCATGATCGCCTATCTCGGCCGCCGCCTGATCCAGTCGCTGCTCATCCTGCTCGGGGTCTCGCTGATCACCTTCGCGCTGCTTTATCTCCTGCCGGCCGATCCGGTGCGCCAGATCGCCGGCCGCAGCGCCACGCCGCAGACGGTCGAGAACATCCGCCAGCAGCTCGGCCTCGACCAGCCGTTTATCGTCCAGTATTGGCGCTATCTGGTGAAGCTCATCAGCGGCGATCTCGGCCGCTCCTACATCCAGCGCTCCGAGGTCACCGAGCTGATTGTCTCGCGGCTCCCAGCCAGCCTGTTGCTTATGGTCGGCGCCATCCTGTGCGAGCTGCTGCTCGGCCTCAGCATGGGTCTCATCGCCGCCGTCAAGCGCGGCACCGCTACGGACCAGACGCTGATGGTCGCCTCGTTCGTCGGCGTCTCGGCGCCGCAATTCGTCGTCGGCCTGCTGCTGCTCTACGTCTTTGCCGTACGGCTGAGCTGGTTTCCGATCGGCGGCTACGGCACCTGGCGTCATCTCGTGCTGCCGTCGCTGACCATGGGCATCCTCGGCGCCGGCTGGTACGCCCGCATGATGCGCTCGTCGATGATCGACGTGCTGCGCCAGGATTACGTGCGCACCGCCCGTGCCAAAGGCCTGGCACGCGGCACCATCCTCTTTCGCCATGCGCTGCCCAACGCCATCCTGCCGGTCATCGCCATGATCGGCATCGATATCGGCATCTTCATGGGCGGCATCGTCGTCGTCGAAAGCGTGTTCGGCTGGCCCGGCATCGGCCAGCTCGCCTGGCAAGCCATCCAGCGCGTCGATATCCCGATCATCATGGGCGTCACGCTGGTGTCGGCCTTCGCCATCGTGCTGGGCAATCTGCTGGCCGACATCATCGCGCCCTTTATCGACCCCCGCATCAAGCTCAGATGAAAACAGGACATGACTGAAACCAAACAGAGAAAGGGAACATAAAAATGAAAAAGTTTCTCGCATCCACAGTGGCGGCATCGGCGCTGGCGCTGATGCTTGGCATGACAAGTGTTCGCGCCGAGGACGCCATCGATCCGAACGCCAAGCAAGGCGGCGCCATTACCATCACCTACAAGGATGACGTTGCTACGCTCGATCCGGCGATCGGCTATGACTGGCAGAACTGGTCGATGATCAAGAGCCTGTTCGACGGGCTGATGGACTACGAGCCGGGCACCACCAATTTGAAGCCCGACCTCGCCGAAAGCTATGAGATCTCGCCCGACGGCAAGACCTTCACCTTCAAGCTGCGCCATGGCGTGAAATTCCACAACGGCCGCGAAATGACCGCCGACGACGTGAAATATTCGCTCGACCGCGTCACCAATCCGAAGACTCAGAGCCCAGGCGCCGGCTTCTTCGGCTCGATCAAGGGCTATGACGACGTCGCTGCAGGCAAGGCGGAAAGCCTCTCCGGCGTCACCGTCGTCGATCCCTACACGGTCAAGTTCGAGCTGACCCGCCCCGATGCCACCTTCCTGCATGTCATGGCCATCAACTTCTCGCATGTCGTGCCAAAGGAAGAGGTCGAGAAATACGGCGCCGATTTCGGCAAGCATCCGGTCGGCACCGGCGCCTTCAAGCTTGCCGAGTGGACGCTCGGCCAGCGCATCGTCTTCGAGCGCAACCCGGACTACTGGCACAAAGGCTTGCCGCATTTGGACAAGATCACCTTCGAGATCGGCCAGGAGCCGATCGTGGCGCTGCTGCGCCTGCAGAAGGGCGAGATCGACGTGCCCGGCGACGGCATTCCGCCGGCCAAGTTCCAGGAAGTGATGGCCGATCCCGAGCAGAAGGCGCGCGTCGTCGAGGGCGGCCAGCTGCACACCGGCTACGTCACCATGAACACCACCATGGCGCCGTTCGACAACGTGAAGGTGCGCCAGGCAGTCAACATGGCGATCAACAAGGCTCGCGTGATCCAGATCATCAATGGCCGCGCGGTGCCGGCCAACCAGCCGCTGCCACCGTCGATGCCGGGCTACGACAAGGAATACAAGGGCTACCCTTATGACGTCGCCAAAGCCAAGGCGCTGCTCGCCGAAGCCGGCCATCCTGATGGTTTCGACACCCAGCTGTTTGCCATGAACACCGATCCCAACCCGCGCATTGCCCAGGCGATCCAGCAGGATCTGGCGGCCATAGGCATCAAGGCCAGCATTCAGTCGCTGGCGCAGGCCAATGTCATCGCCGCCGGCGGCGACAAGGCCGGTGCGCCGATGATCTGGTCGGGCGGCATGGCCTGGATCGCCGACTTCCCGGATCCGTCGAACTTCTACGGCCCGATCCTCGGCTGCGCCGGTGCGGTGCCGGGCGGCTGGAACTGGTCGTGGTACTGCAACAAGGATCTCGACGCCAAGGCGGCCGAGGCCGATTCGGTGGTCGATCCGGCCAAGGCCGGCGAGCGCGACAAGATGTGGAGCGCTATCTACGACAAGGTGATGGAGGACGCACCCTGGGCGCCGGTCTTCAACGAGCAGCGCTTCACCATGAAATCGGCGCGCATGGGCGGCGCCGACAACCTCTATGTCGACCCGGTCCATATCCCGATCAACTACGACAATGTGTACGTAAAAGATGTGCAATAACTGCGACTACACCATCCACGGGCGCCATCATCATTTCGGCTGGGACAATTCGTTTGCCCCGGCCGAGCGGGTGGCGCCCGGCTCGACCATCGAGTTCCAGTGCCTCGATGCAGGCGGCGGTCAGCTGAAGCCCGACAGCACGGTCGCTGACATCGCCAAGCTCGACTTCGGCCAGATCAATCCGGTCACCGGGCCGATCTTCGTCGAGGGTGCGGAGCCGGGCGACGCGCTGAAGGTCACGATCGAGCTGTTCAAACCGTCCGGCTTCGGCTGGACGGCGAACATTCCGGGTTTTGGCCTGCTCGCCGACGACTTCAAGGAGCCGGCGCTGAACATCTGGAAGTATGATGCCGCCTCGCTCGAGCCGGCACTGTTCGGCAAGAATGCGCGTGTGCCGCTGAAACCCTTTGCCGGCACCATTGGCAATGCGCCGGCCGAAAAGGGTCACCACTCGGTGGTGCCGCCGAGACGCGTCGGCGGCAATCTCGACATCCGCGATCTCGCCGCCGGCACCACGCTCTATCTGCCGGTGGAAGTGGCCGGAGCGCTGTTTTCGGTCGGCGACACGCATGCCGCGCAAGGTGACGGCGAGGTCTGCGGCACGGCGATCGAAAGCCCGATGAATGTCGTGCTCAAGCTCGACCTGGTCAAGGATGCCAGGCTGAAGACGCCGCGCTTCACCACGTCGGGCCCGGTAACGCGCCATCTCGACGCCAAGGGCTATGAGGTGACGACCGGCATCGGACCGGACCTGATGGCCGGCGCCAGGGAGGCGGTTGCCCAGATGGTCGACCTGCTCGCTGGCCGTTACAAGATCGATCCGGTCGAGGCCTATATGCTGGCCTCGGTGTGCGGCGATCTCCGCATCAGCGAGATCGTCGACATGCCGAACTGGGTGGTGTCGTTCTACTTCCCGCGCTGCGTCTTCGAATGACCGCAGGTGCGGGCAAAAAGCGGACCGGGGCAGCTGCTCCGGTGACGGCGGGACCGGTGCTCGACATCGCCGGCCTGTCGGTCAGCGTGCGCGGCGAGGACGGCGAGCGCGAGGTCGTCTCCGACCTGTCGCTGACGCTGGCCCGCGGCGAGACGTTGTGCATTGCCGGCGAGTCCGGTTCCGGCA
>NZ_RZRQ01000004.1:0-77565 GCF_003997785.1 Mesorhizobium sp. M7D.F.Ca.US.004.01.2.1
CATCACCACGATGCGGTCGGCGTTCCGTAGCACCTCGCCCAGCACATGCGAGATCAGGATGCAGCTTTTGCCGCCGGCAACGAAGCGGCGTACGAAGGCCAGCAGCTGGCCCGCCGTATGCGCATCGAGCGATGATGTCGGCTCGTCGAGGATGACGAGGTCGAGCCGGTCTTGCGTCACCGTGAAGGCACGCGCCACCTCGACCATCTGGCGACGGCCGATCGACAGGTCGCCGACAATGTCCGACGCCGAGATGCTGTGACCCGGAAAGATCTCGTCGAGCTTGGCGGCGATCAGATCGGCCGCCTTGCGCCGCCAGCCGAAGCCACGCAGCGACGCATGGTTGATGCGTGTGTTCTCGGCGACGCTGAGATTGGGGCACAGCGACAGCTCCTGGAACACGCAGCGTATGCCGAGCTGCTGTGCCCGCGACACCGAGTAGTTGTCCTCGATGCCGCCATGCACGCCGATCTGCCCGCTGTCGGGCACCAGCGTGCCCGCCACCATGTGCATCAGCGTCGATTTGCCGGCGCCATTGTGGCCGACGAGACCGACACACTCGCCGGATCCGACGTGAAAATCCACGCCGCCCAGTGCGCGAACGGCGCCGAAATGCTTTTCGGCGCCGTTCAGTCTGATGATGTCAGCGTTCCCTTCAGGCATGCTCAACGATATCCGCTCGGCGATACGGACGGCAACGCTGCCGTGACATTCACTTGATGTTGGCTTTGATGGCCGCGATCGCATCTTCCTGCGTGTATTCGTGGCTGGCAACGCCGCCCTTGACGATCTTCGGCAGTTCGGCCTCGAAATCGTCCTGGGTGAAGGCCAGATACGGCACCAGCAAATCGTGCGGGATATCGGTGCGGCCGTCGAGCACCTGCTGCGCCACCCAGAAGGCGAGCGACGAGACGCCAGGCGCGATCGAGGCCGACCAGGTCTTGTAGCCGTCCTTGTCCTTCTGTTCCTTCCACCATTGCAGCTCGTCCTGGCGGTTGCCCATGATGATGGTCGGGCGCGGCTTGCCGGCGGCGGCGAAGGCCTGTGCGGCGCCATAGCCGTCACCACCCTGGTCGACGATGCCGACGATGTCGGGCAGCGACGGCAGGATGGTCGCCACCGCCTTTTGCGCCGTCGTCTGGTCCCAGTCGCCGGTCACCGAGCCGACGATCTTGAACTCGGGATGGGCAGCCACACCTTCAAGGATGCCGGCATGGATGGCATCGTCGATCGAGGTGCCGGCAAGGCCGCGGATTTCAAGGAGATTGCCGCCCTTGGGCTGGAATTTGGCCATCTGCTCGACTTCCTGCTTGCCCATGTCCTTGAAGTCGACGACGACGCGGTAGGCGCAGGGTTCAGTCACGGTGCCGTCGAAGGAGACGACAGTGATGCCGGCGTCGCAGGCCTGCTTGATGGCGCCGTTGAGTGCGTCCGGCGAGGCGGCATTGATGACGATCGCGTCATAGCCCTGCAGGATCAGGTTCTGCACCTGCGCCGCCTGCGTCGGCACTTCCTTGTCGGCGGTGGTGAAGATGTCGGCCGCGCCGACGATCTTGTCGGCGACCGCCTTCTTGGTGACGATGCCATAGCTGTCGAGCATCGCCTGCCGCCAGGAATTTCCGGCATAGTTGTTGGAGAAGGCGATCTTCTTGCCACTGGTGTCGGCCAGCGCCGTGCCCGAGGCGAGCATCGCCGCCAGGGCGCCCAAGACGAACAGTTTCTTCATGTCGTAATCCTCCCAGATGTTGACTGCTGCATTTCCCGCCGGCTTTGACCCCGGCCTCACTCCCAATCTGATTTGAGCACGGATCGTCGCGGGCTCAAAACAGTCTCAATCCCGGCACTCGCACCCGGAGCCGGTACAGCGACGTCGACGCGGCGATGTAGAGGCTCTGCAGGTCGTCGTCGCCGAAGGTGAAATTCGCGCAATTTTCCGGTGTCCGGATAACGCCGAGAATGGCGCCCGACGCATCGAAGACATGGATGCCACCGGGCCCGGTGCAGTAGAGATTGCCGCGGCTGTCGATCTTCATACCGTCGGGCGCTCCCGGCTCCTCGCCCTCGGTCACGGCCCAGACGGCGCCGCCATTGAGGTCGCCGTTCGCTTCCACGCCGAACACCCTGATGTGCCCCCGTTCGGTGTCGTTGATGAACAGCCGCGACTCGTCCAGCGAAAAGCAAAGCCCGTTCGGCTGGACAAAATCGTCGGCCAGCAATGTCAGCCGGGCGCCGTCGCCATCGATGCGGTAGACGCCCTGGAACGGCAGCTCCTGTGGCCGCGGCACGCCATAGAATTCCACCCGACCATAGCCGGGATCACTGAAGTAGATCGATCCGCCGGTGGCAACGACGATGTCGTTCGGACTGTTGAGCTGCTTGCCCTGATGGTGCGTGGCAAGCACCGTCACGCTGCCGTTGGGTTCGGCGCGGGTCACCCGGCTCGTCGCGTGCTCGCAGGTGACCAGCCGCCCGTGGCGGTCCAGCGTGTTGCCATTGGCCTTGTGGCTCGGTTCGCGGAACAGCTCGATCTCGCCCTCGGCACTGCGGCGGTACATGCGGCTTTCCGGAATGTCGGAGAAGACCAGCCACTTCTCGTAGGGGTGCCAGACCGGCCCTTCGAGGAAGCCGAAGCCGCTCGCCAGCGTCTCGATCGTCGCATCGCCGACGACGTCGTCCAGGCCGGAATGGCGGGCGCGCGCCGACACCGACATCACCGGCTCCCGGCGGTGCGAATCCGCATGGTGACGAATGGCATGAGCGCTTCCCCGATATATCTTCTTGTTGGGGTTGAGCGTAGTTGCGGCGCCGGCGTGGCGATACGGGTCAAAGCGCATGGCCGACTGTGCGTTTGCACAGTCGCGCAGGGGCTAATCGGGGCAGAGTGTTAGCGGCTACGGCGAGGTCGGACTAGGGCCGGCGAACACCCAGCAAAAGCGCGGTCAAGGTCGCGCTCGCGCACGCCACCGCCACGAGCACGACCACGCCAGCAGAGTTGGATTTTTGCCCTGCGCAAAATGGGTTGTGCTGCGTGGGCAAGGGACTGTGAATCAAGGTTTTCAGATCGGACCTGCTGCCGTGCCTAATGGAATAGGCGCGCGTTAACTCGGCACCGAGAAGGAAAATTTCCGACGAATAGTAAACCCAGAGCAGTACGACGAGCAGACCACCCGCCGCGCCATACGAGGACGCAGTCGCGCTGGTGCCGATATACCAGCCGATAAGCGATTTCCCCAACGTGAACAGGGCAGCGGTCACAACAGCGCCAATCCCTACATCGCGCCATTCCAGGGTTCGATCGGGCAAAACTTTGTAAATGGCAGCGAACATCACGGAAATGAGCGCAAACGAAACGACGCCGTTGATCCCACTGAGTATGATCGTTCCAAACGGCAGATGGACGTTGATGAAATCGCTCAGCGCCGAAATCGCAGCGCTTGCTATGAGAGAAACCAGCAACAGGAACCCGAGCGCGGCCACCAACCCTAGACTGGCGGCCCGTGCCCGCACCAGACGCGACAAGGAGTTGCCCTGCGGTTCAACCTTCCAAATTGTGTTCAACGACTGCTGCATTTCGCCGAAGACGCCAGAGGCGGCCACCAACAAGGTGGCCAGCCCTATGATTGCGGCCCACGTCCCGTACAGCTTGCTAGATGCACTTTGCAGTGCGGTCTTGAGGAGATCGGCGCTTTCCGGCCCCATCAGCCCGGAGATCTGGGCCGACAAAGCCAATTGTGCGGCATCATGACCGAATACGAGACCAGCAATCGCAACCACAATCAGCAAGATCGGCGCCAGCGAGGTGGCAGCATAAAAGGCCATCGCAGCACCGTGACTAAGAGCATTGTCGTTGATGAAGCCGGCTACGCTTTCACGCACCAAGTGCCATGAATCTGTGATTGAGGGTCGCACTTTGAGTCCGCAGGCAGTGAATTGGAATGGCGTTCACTAGCAATGCGCCGGAACTTCCGATGTTCCGGTTGGCCGTGCCACCAATTTCACGAACCCATCGGAATCGGGTGTGGACACTCCAGTCATGAGGCCGAGGCGCAGAAGACGAGGCCCGCTATTGCTCCGCCAGCCAGGCATCGAGCCGGTCCTGCTCGCGGCGCAGCGCATCGACGTTGATCAGGCCGCGCGCCATGGCGAGATAGATCGCCCGCGTCCGCGAGTTGAACACCGAAGCATCGCTGGCGCCGTCCTCCGCCGGAACGATGCCAAGCTTGTCGTAGACATGTTTAATGCGGCTCTGCGCGCCACGGATCGACAGGCCGCGGCGTGCTGCGATCGCCCGGTCGGTCAGGCCGAGCGCGATGTCGATCAGGCTTTCATATTCGCCGTCGGTGATGCCCTCGAACCTGTCCTGCACGCGGTGTTGGATGCCGCGGATCTCGCGGTCGATGATGCAGTGGCCATCGCGGAAAACGCCGCGCAGGGCGGACCGCATGCCCTCCTCCGTCGCCGATTTGAGCACATAGCCGTAGACCGAGCCCGGCGGCACGATGCGCGCCACGCCACGCACATAGGCCTCGTCGGCGAAATTCGACCAGAACAGGATGTGCGTGCCGGCGCGGCGGTTCCAGATCGCCCTAGCAACCTCGATCCCGGTCGCCTTCGGCATCTGCAGGTCGAGCACGACATGCGGCGGCTCGCGTTCAGCCGCCAGGTTGATCGCGTCCTCGCCGTCGCTCGCTTCGATCACCTCGACGTCGCCGGGCCACAATTGCTCTACGGTCCGGCGCGCGAAGGTGCGGTGCAACCCATCGTTCTCGGCGATCATCACAAGCATCACATGGCCTCCGACACGGCGAACTCGCCGGGTGCTGTTGCAGCCGCCGCAGCCGGTAACTCCCGCGACGGCGGGCGGTCGATCTCGACGACGACACGGGTGCCGCCGCTCTTGCGGCCGGCCTGGCCCATGCGCAGCCGCGCCCCGATGAGGGCGGCCCGTGTGTGCATATGGCCGATGCCGCCATGGGCGGCCGGATCGACAGCGCCGCAGCCCTGGCCGTCATCGGTGACGATCACCCGAAGCACGCTCGTTGTCGACGCCAGCAGCACGTCGATGCGGTGTGGCGCGGCGTGGCGAACGGCATTGTTGATCGCTTCCTGCACGATCCGGTAGAGCGCGGTGCGAACCGGCTCCGGCAGACTGTCGGCGCCACCGTCGCTGGTGTCGGCGATGTGCACGGCGATTGGCGGCTTGGCTCTGGCGACGCTGCGGTTGAGATGCGCCTCGACGGCATCGCGCAGGCCGAACAATTCGAGCACGCTCGGGCGCATGTCGTCGACGATGTGGCGCAGCTCCGTGAGACAACCGGCGACCTCCTGCTCGAGGTCGGCAAGCTGCGCCGCCCGCGCCACGCCCTGGCCGCGCAGGGCCGAAAGCTGGCGCGCGATGCGGGCGAGGTCGGCAAGCGTCTGGTCGTGCAGGTCCATGGCCATGCGCCGGCGTTCGCGCTCCATGCCTTCGGTCAATTGCGAGGCGCCGACCCGCAGCAGTTCGACGCGGTTGCGGGCCTCGCTCTCGGCAAGCATCGCCCGGCGGGCCTCCTCGGTCTGGATCAGCGCGAATATATAGGGCGCGATCAGATCGGCGCATTGCTGGGCGACGGCGACATCGGCAAGCGTGTAGCAATCGACCTCGTGCCGGCTGATGTTGAGCGCGCCGATGATGCCGCCGCGTGCCCTGAGCGGCACGACGATGCGGCTGCGCAGTCGGGCGGCGAAGATCGGCCCATCTATGGCCGTGGCGAAATGGAAGCGCTGGTCGCTCAACGCGTCGTCGGCGAGCAGATAGGGTACTTCGCCCCACAGCACCGAGCGGATCGGGCTGACTTCGGTCGGCAGCGGATGCTGGGCAAGCTCGCTCCAGCTGGTGTGGAAGCCGGCTTCATAACAGGCGTGCCGGCGGCCATCATGCGACAGCACCGCCAGATCCATGTGGTCGTGCGGAATGAGCGAGCCGATCTCGATGGCTGTCGCGCGGAACGCCGTGCCGGGGTCGATATGGCCGGCAAGCGCCCGCGAGATCGCCAGCAGCCGGTCGATCAGGACCAGGGACACCTCCGGCATTGGCTTTCACGATCCTCCCGTGCCGGGAAATAGTGGACGCATGCCGGCGCTGCTGTCAACGACGCGCCATTGGCGGTGTCCGATCAACTTGCGGTGCAATGATTGTAAAGGGTTCGCGTCCTGGTCTAGGGAGGGGGCCAGGAGACCGAAACAGAATGCCAGTGACGCCAACCGTTGCTCCGGGCGCCCCGGGAATTCCGGCCCGCTGGACGTCAAGCGCCAAGAGCGGCGTCGGAACGTCGCTTTCGCCAGCCGGCCAGATCTGGTTCACGATCAGCCACGGCATCCTCAACGAAATCTACTATCCGCGCGTCGACAGCGCCTGCACGCGCGATTTCGGCCTGATCGTCACCGGTCCCGACGGCTACTTCTCGGAAGAGAAGCGTGATGCCGCGCACACCATCGAACCGTTCGAGGACGGCGTACCTGCCTACCGGCTGGTCAACACGGCGAGCGACGGCGCCTGGCGGATCGAAAAGCGCATCCTCGCCGACCCGGCGCGTCCCGCTTTGCTGCAGGAAATCACCTTCACGCCGCTCAAGGGTGCGCCCGGCGACTACCGCGTCTATGCGCTTCTGGCGCCGCATCTGGTCAATGCCGGCATGGGCAACACCGCCTGGGTCGGCGAGCACAAGGGAAAGCCCGTGCTGTTTGCCTCGGGGCGCGGCTCTTGCCTGGCGCTGGCCTCGTCGCTGCCTTGGAAAAACAGCGCGGCCGGCTATGTCGGCTTTTCCGACGGCTGGCAGCAACTGCACGACACCGGCCAACTCGATCCGGCTTGCCAGCGGGCCGAGGACGGCAATGTCGCGTTGACCGGCGAGATCGGTTTTTCCGCCGCAAAGACCAAGGCCTTGCTGGCGCTGGGCTTTGGCGCAACGCCCGACGAGGCCGCGGAAAATGCCTTCGCCAGCCTGAAGCGGGGTTTTGCGGCGGCGGCCAAGTCTTACATCCAGAACTGGCGCAAGTGGCAGACTGGCCTGCTGTCGCTGGATCGGCACACAGCATCAGGCATCAACAGCTATCGCACCAGCACCGCGGTACTGGCGACGCACCGGTCGATCGTCGTGCCGGGCGCCGCGGTCGCCAGCCTGTCGATCCCGTGGGGCTTCAACAAGGGCGACGACGACCTCGGTGGCTATCATCTGGTCTGGCCGCGCGATCTGGTCGAGACGGCGGGCGGCTTCCTCGCCGCCGGCGATGCCGCGGCGGCATTGCGGATTCTCGGCTACCTGCGCTCCATCCAGCAGCCGGACGGCCATTGGCCGCAGAATGCATGGCTCGACGGGTCCCCCTATTGGCCCGGCATACAGATGGACGAATGCGCGTTTCCGCTGCTGTTGGCCGATGCTTTGCGGCGCGCCGGCCATTTGCCGCGCGCCAGGCTCATAACCTTCCTGCCGATGATCGAGGACGCCGCCAGCTATGTCGTGCGCAACGGACCGGTCACCGGCGAAGACCGCTGGGAAGAGGATGCCGGCTACAGCCCGTTCACGCTTGCAGTCGAGATCGCGGCCCTGCTAGCTGCGGCGGACTTGCTCGATGTCTGCGGCAAGGACGACGCCGCGACCTATCTGCGCGAGACCGCCGACGTCTGGAACGACCAGGTCGAGCGCTGGACCTATGTCAGCGGCACGGCGATCTGCAGGCAAGTTGGCGTTGACGGCTACTACGTGCGCATCGCGCCGCCCGACAGCGCCGACGCCGGCTCGCCGAAGGACGGCTACGTACCGATCAAGAACCGGCCGCCCGGCGACAGCGACCGGCCCGCCGAGGCAATCGTCAGCCCGGACGCGCTGGCGCTGGTGCGTTTCGGTCTACGGGCGGCCAACGATCCGCGCATCGTCAACACGGTCAAGGTCATCGACGCTCAATTGCGCTGCGACCTGCCGCAAGGGCCGCTCTGGTATCGCTACACCAGCGACGGCTATGGCGAGCACGAAGACGGCGCGCCATTCGACGGCACCGGCCAGGGCCGCCCCTGGCCGCTATTGGCGGGCGAACGCGCCCATTATGAGCTGGCGGCAGGGCGCAAGGACAAGGCAGCCAGCCTTCTCGAGGCGCTGGAAGGCTCGGCCGGACCGGGCGGTCTGTTGCCGGAGCAAGTCTGGGACGGCCCCGACCTGATGGAGCGCGAATTGCTGCATTGCAGGCCCTCGGGCAGCGCCATGCCTTTGGTCTGGGCGCATTCGGAGCATATCAAGCTGTTGCGCTCGCTGCGCGACGGTGCGGTCTTCGACATGCCGCCGCAAGGCGTCAAGCGCTACATCGAGGACAAGACCGTATCGCCGTTCAGGACCTGGCGGTTCAACAACAAGATCCGCACCATGCCGGCGGGCAAAACGCTGCGCATCGAGCTGTTGGACCCGGCAATCGTTCACTGGAGCAGCGACAACTGGGCAACTGCCCATGACAGCCAGACGGCAGAGAACGCTTTCGGCATCCATCTTGCCGATCTGCCCGTCGCCGGCCTCCCCAAGGGAAGCACGCTGACCTTCACTTTTTTCTGGCCCGCAACCGGCGATTGGGAGAATGTCGACTTCTCCGTCATATCAGGCGAGCAGGATAGCCAGTAGATCTTCCCCCGACAAACCCCGTAAATCTCCTAGAAAACAGGGACGAAACCATGCAAATCGGAATGATGGGACTGGGCCGGATGGGCGCCAACATGGTCCGGCGCCTGATGCGCGACGGCCACGAATGCGTCGTCTACGACATCAATCCCGCCAGCGTCGCGGCTCTGGTGACTGACGGCGCGCTAGGGGCGGCTTCAATGGAAGAATTCGTCGGCAAGCTCGCCAAGCCGCGTTGTGTGTGGCTGATGCTGCCGGCAGCCATCACCGGCAGGATCATCGATCAGGTGGCGGCCCTGATGGAGCCCGCAGACATCGTCATCGACGGCGGCAATTCCTACTATCACGACGCCGTCGACCAGGCCGCGAAACTGGCTGGCAAGGGTATCCATCTTGTCGATGTCGGCACCAGCGGCGGTGTCTGGGGCCTGGAGCGTGGCTACTGCCTGATGATCGGCGGTCCCGATGTGGCGGTGCAACACCTCGATTCGATCTTCGCCACGCTGGCGCCGGGCGCCGACGCCGGCTCCAATCCGCCCAAGGATGCCGGGACCGCGCCCTTTGGCTATCTGCATTGCGGACCGAGCGGCGCAGGCCACTTCGTCAAGATGGTGCACAACGGCATCGAATATGGTGTCATGGCCGCCTATGCCGAAGGCATGAACATCCTGAAATCGGCCAATGCCGGCAAGCGGCAGCGGACGGCGGACGCCGAGACCAGCCCGCTGGAAAACCCGCAATACTACCAGTTCGATATCGACCTTCCCCAGGTGGCCGAGGTCTGGCGGCACGGCAGCGTCATCGGCTCCTGGCTGCTCGACCTGACGGCCGGCGCCTTGAAAGGCGACCCGGGCCTGGCGAATTACGGCGGCCGCGTCTCGGATTCCGGCGAAGGACGCTGGACACTGAAGGCGGCGATCGACACCGGCGTGCCGGCGCCGGTGCTGTCCTCTGCGCTGTTCGACCGCTTCTCCTCGCAAGGCGAATCCGAATTCGCCGACAAGCTGTTGTCCGCCATGCGCTATGCCTTTGGCGGTCATGTCGAAAAGCCGAAGGCAGGCAAGTGACGGCGATAGGGGAGACACGCTCATGAGCCAGGAACGGTCCGACACGCTGGTGCTCTTCGGAGCAACCGGCGACCTCGCCCACAAGAAGATATTTCCGGCACTTTACCAGATGGTCGCCAAGGGCACGCTCACCGAACCGGTGATCGGCGTCGCCTTCGACGCCTGGGACCTCAAGCAGTTGCAGGCCCGCGCCCGCGACGGCATCGTCAATGCGCTGGGCAAGATCGACGAAAAGGTGTTCGCCAAGTTCGCCTCGCTGCTGCGCTATGTCAGCGGCGACTACCGCGATGGAGCGACGTTCGAGAAACTGAAAAGCGCGCTCGGCACCGCGCAGCGGCCGCTGCACTACATGGCGGTGCCGCCGACCATGTTCGAGACCGTCGTCCAGGGGCTGGAACAATCGGGCACCGCGCATGGCGCACGGCTGATGGTGGAAAAGCCCTTCGGTCACGATCTGCAATCGGCGCGCTGGCTCAACCGGGTCCTTCACCTGGTGTTCGACGAACAGTCGATCTTCCGCATCGACCACTATCTCGGCAAGGAAGCGATCCAGAACCTGCTCTATTTCCGCTTCGCCAACTCTTTCCTCGAGCCGATCTGGAACCGCAACTTCGTCGAGAGCGTGCAGATCACCATGGCCGAGGATTTCGGCGTCGAGGGGCGAGGCCGCTTCTATGACGATGTCGGCTGCATCAGGGACGTCATCGAGAACCACCTGCTCAACATCCTGTTGCTGCTTGCCATGGAGCCGCCTGTCGGCCGTTCCGCCGACGATTTGATCGACGAGAAGGTGCAGGTGCTGCGCGCCATCCGGACGCTGACCAAAGACGATGTCGTGCGTGGCCAGTTCACCGGCTATCTCACTGAACCGGGCGTGGCGCCGAACTCGCCGGTCGAGACCTTCGCGGCGGTGCGTTTCTTCGTCGACACCTGGCGCTGGCAGGACGTGCCGTTCTTCATCCGCGCCGGCAAGAACATGCCGGTGCATGTCACCGAAGTGGTGGTGCGGTTGAAGCGGCCGCCGCTCGACGTCTTCGATCCGATCAAGCCCGCCGACCAGAACTACGTCCGCTTCCGCATCGACCCACAGGTGGTGATCGCTATCGGCGCCCAGCGCAAGGCGCCGGGCGACGACATGATCGGCGAGCAGGTCGAACTGACGGCGCTCGACGACAGCAAGGGCGACATGCCGCCCTATGAGCGGCTGATCGGCGACGCCATGAACGGCAACGGCCAGCTGTTCACCCGCCAGGATGCCAGCGAGCTGGCCTGGCGCATTGTCGGCCCGGTGCTTGGCGACACCACGCCGCCGCACCTCTACGAGCCGGGAACATGGGGGCCAGCGGACGTCATGGCCGGGTTCGGGCCGCCCAATGGTTGGATTGATCCAGTGAAATGAGAGGGGACACGATGGCCAAGGCGGTGAAGCAACCAACGTTGGGTATTGAGACATCGGGCGCTGAGAAGATCGTGCTCTCGATCGATATTGGCGGCTCGCACGTCAAGATCCTGACCAGTGCCGGCGGCGAAGAGCGCCGCGCCGACTCCGGACCGGGCCTGACGCCGCAGCAGATGATCGATGCGGTGAAGAAGCTTGCCGAGGGCCTGCCTTACGATGTCGTCTCGATGGGCTATCCCGGCCCGGTCAATCACAACAGGCCGCTGACCGACCCCGCCAATCTCGGCGCGGGTTGGGCTGGATTTGACTTCGCAGGTGCATTCGGCAAACCGGTGAAGGTGGTCAATGACGCGCTGATGCAGGCCATCGGCAGCTATGAGGGAGGACGCATGCTTTTCCTCGGGCTCGGCACTGGCCTTGGTGCAGCGATGATTGCCGACAACGTCGCCCAGCCGATGGAACTTGCGCACCTGCCCTACAAGAAAGGCAAGAGTTTCGAGGATTATGTCGGCGAGCGCGGCCTCGAAGAGCGCGGCAAGAAGAAATGGCGCAAATATGTCTTCGACGTCGTCGACCGGCTTCGCGCCGCCCTGCAGCCTGACTATGTCGTCATTGGCGGCGGCAATGTCGACAAGCTCGATGAATTGCCCGCCGACTCCAGGCGCGGCGACAACACACGTGCGTTCGAAGGCGGATTTCGTTTGTGGCGCGACAAGGCACTGATAGTTTGATACTGTTATTGTTTAATATAGTTGTTCAAAATAACGTGTGATATGACACCAAGTCATTGCATTACGCAGATTTGCCGACTAGGAATTCCGCGCCACAACAACGCCATTCGTCCCGTGGACGCACGACGGACGCCATAGCATTTTTGATTTCGCGCATGATCCTTTCCGGAAATCGAATCCGATTTTCAGGTCATTCGCTGTAGACGGAGAAATAGAGTGACCGACGATAGCAACAGTGCCCGTAAAGACATCGACCTGCTCGAGCTGACCGCTCACATCGTGTCCGCTTACGTCGAGAAGAACCGGTTGCCCGCCTCCGGCCTGGCCGACCTCATCGCCAGCGTCAGCACCTCGATAAGCGGGCTCGGCAAGCCGGTGGTTCCGGTGGCTGCGCCCCTGGTCCCGGCGGTCAATCCCAAGAAGTCGGTGACGCCCGATTTCATCATCTGCCTCGAGGACGGCAAGAAGTTCAAATCGCTGAAGCGTCACCTCGGTGTGCATTTCGGCCTGACGCCGGACGCCTATCGCGCCAAGTGGGGCTTGCCGTCGGACTATCCGATGGTCGCCCCCAACTACGCGGCCTCGCGCTCGCTGCTGGCGAAGTCGATCGGCCTCGGCCGCAAGGCCGCCCCCGTGAAGGCACCTGTCAAGGGCAGGAAGGCCAAGGTTTCAGCCTGAGGCATGTCGCCCAAAAGCATGCCCTTGGGCTTGACCCAAGGGTGCGCAGCGCTTTTGGGACAACGACCTGCCTGAAGCAAAGACCTAATTCGGCCCTGAGCCAATAGATTGATTGGAACCTGCCGGCGAATCCGCCTTGGCAGGCTTCATGTTTTTATGGCTTGGATGGGGCCGACAAGGTCTTTGGGGGGAAGCCATGAACTACACCAGGATGGTGATCGAGAAAGAGGCGCCGGAGGAATACGGCTACGACCGCATCCGCTACAATCTCTCCGAAAGTTCGATCGCCGACCAGAAACTCTCGGACATCGGCCTGTCACTGCCTGATCTCACGCTTTTCTATGGCGAGCATCGCGGCGACAAGGATTTGCGCGCGCTGATATCGGCGCAGGACGCCGGCACTTCGCCTGACGATGTCCTGGTCACCGCCGGTGCCGCCGGCGCGCTGTTCATCATCTCGACCTCGCTCTTGTCGGCGAACGACCATCTCGTCGTCATCAGGCCCAACTACGCCACCAACATCGAAACCCCAAGGGCGATCGGCTGCGCCATCAGCTTTGTCGACCTGGCCTTCGAAGAAGGCTTCGCCATCGATGTCGAACGTGTCAAGGCGGCGATACAGCCGAACACGAAACTGATCAGCGTCACCTGCCCGCACAACCCGACCGGCACGATGATGAGCCGAACCGAGCTCGATGCGCTGGTGGCGCTCGCGGAAAGCAGGAACTGCCGTCTGCTGGTCGACGAGACCTACCGCGACCTCTCCTACGGCCGCCGCCTGCCGTCGGCGGCATCGCTCAGCCCGAAGGCGATCAGCGTTTCATCGCTGTCCAAGGCTTTCGGCATTCCCGGCATCCGCATCGGCTGGCTGGTCACCAGGGATGCGGCACTTCAGGAGAAATTCCTCGCCGCCAAGGAGCAGATCGGCATCTGCGGCAGCGTCATCGACGAAGGCATTGCGCGCGGCATGCTTGAGCGCCGGGACGCCTTCCTGGCGACGCTGCTGCCCGAAATGGCCAAACGCCGCGACATCGTCCAGACCTGGATCGACCGCGAACCACTGGTCGACTGGGTTCGGCCTGAAGGTGGTGTCGTCGGGTTCCCCCGCCTGAACGTCGATCCCGGCTTCGACCTCGACCGGTTCTATGTGAACCTGCTGGAGAACCACGGCACCTATGTCGGACCCGGCCACTGGTTCGAAATGGAGAAGCGCTTCTTCCGCGTCGGCTTTGGCTGGCCGACGGAAGCCGAATTGAGCGGCGGCCTCGACGCCATTTCCGCCGCGCTGAGGCAGTAACTTCCCCGTGCGGGCGATGAAGCAGGCTGAAAATTCCTTGATCCAGCACTGATTTTAACGCATATCCGCGGCGAACTTTACTAGAAGTTCCCTTGGTCGGAACAGCACCCATCCGGGAAGTGCCCCGCCGGCCGATGCCATCGCAACGGGGCCTCACTCCATGACATCAGCACAAACCTCGCCGGACCAGCGCTATGCCGCGTTCCGCCACCGCTCCTTCCTGAGCTATTGGGCGGCGCGCTTCCTCACCACCTTCGCCACCATGATCGTGTCCGTCGCGGTCGGCTGGCAGATGTACGATTTGACCCGTGACCCGCTCGATCTCGGCCTGGTCGGCATCGTCCAGTTCCTGCCGTCGCTGCTGCTGGTGCTGGTCACCGGGGTCGTCGCCGACCGCTTCGGCCGCCGCCTGATCATGGCGCTGGCCGTGGTGGTGGAAGCGATCTGTGCGCTGGCGCTGCTGCTCCTGACGCTGCGCGGTATCAGTGGACCGCTGCCGATCTTCGCCGTACTCGCCATGTTCGGTGTCGCCCGCGCCTTCTTCGGCCCGGCCTCGGCCTCGCTGTTCGCCAATCTGGTGCCATCGGAGGATTTCGCCAACGCCATCGCCTGGAATTCATCGGCCTGGCAGACGGCGACCATCGTTGGCCCGGTCGCCGGCGGCCTGCTCTACGGCGTTTCGCCGGAAGTGGCCTACGGCACCGCCGCTGTCCTGATGCTTGTGTCCGGGCTGCTGATCTTCACCATCCCGAAGCCGTCGCAGCGCACGGAGACGGAAAAGCCGACCATGCAGCACCTGTTAGGCGGGTTCAGCTATATCTGGAGCGAGAAGATCGTGCTGGGCGCCATCTCGCTCGATCTGTTCGCCGTGCTCCTGTCCGGCGCCTCGGCGCTGCTGCCGGTCTACGCGCGCGACATCCTCCAGCTCGGTCCCTGGGGGCTCGGCCTGCTGCGCTCGGCGCCCAGCGTCGGCGCCATTTGCGTCGCGATCTGGCTGGCCGGGCATCCGCTCCGCAACCACGCCGGCATGATCATGCTGGCCTCCGCCGCGTCGTTCGGCGCCTTCACCGTGCTGTTCGGCCTGTCGACCATCACCTGGCTGTCGATCGTCGCCCTTGCCTTCCTTGGCGCCACCGACATGTTCAGCGTCTACATCAGGGAGACCCTGATCCAGCTGTGGACGCCCGACCACGTGCGTGGCCGTGTTAATGCCGTCAACCAGGTCTTCGTCGGCGCCTCCAACGAACTGGGCGAATTCCGCGCCGGTACCATGGCGGCGCTGATCGGCACCGTGCCGGCCGTGGTGGTCGGCGGCGTCGGCGCCATCGTCGTCGCCGGCCTGTGGATGGTGCTGTTCCCGCAACTGCGTAAGGTCCGCCACCTCAACGGGCGAAACTGACCTTATCGCGCTGCCGGCTTGCCGAAAATCACCCGCAGGAATTCGTCCAGCCAGCGCTTGAGATGCATGTCCCAGATCAGCCGGCCGCCGAGATGATCGCGGCCGGGCTGCGCGCCCGGCAACTCGAAGCGATGCGCGCCGCGCACCACCCAGCGCTGCATCATCACCCTGGTCAACTCGCCATGGAACTGGATGCCCCAGGCATTGTCGCCATAGCGGAAGGCCTGGTTGGGATAGGTCTCGGCCGTCGCCAGCAGCGTCGCGTCCCTGGGCAGCGAAAAGCCCTCGCGGTGGAACTGATAGACCATCTCAGGCCAGTGCATCAGTTGCTTGCCGGCTTCGGTCGCCTTCAGCTTGTACCAGCCGATCTCGACCAGCCCTTCGCCATGCCCCACGACCTTGCCGCCGAGATGATTGGCCAGCATCTGCGCGCCAAGGCAGATGCCGAGGAACGGTCGGTTCTCCTTGAGCGGTATTTCCAGCCAGTTGGTCTCGCGGCGGACGAACTCGTCATCGTCATTGGCGCTCATCGGGCCGCCGAACACCACCGTGCCGGCATGGCCGTCCAGCGTTTCCGGCAAGGTGTCGCCCAGCGGCGGCCGGCGGATGTCGAGATCGAAGCCCTCCTCCAGAAGCATGTGGCCGACACGTCCGGGGCTCGAATTCTCCTGATGCAGCACGATCAGGATTTTGGGCTTCGAACTCGTTTGGCGCGGCATGGGTAGGCGAAATCCCGTCTATTCGTCGTTCGATGTTCCGGTGGCGCCGGGCGCGTGCGCCGCCGCCTTGCGGCGCGCCTCGACGCGGTCGCGGCGTTCGACGCCGATCAGCTCGGCAACGCGCCAGACGGTGTTATCCTCCAGCTCGTGCAGCTCGCCATCGGCATAGACGATCTCCCACATCAGGCCGATGAAGGCCTTGCGCGCATCGGCATCGAGATGGCGCTTCAAGACACTGGTGAAGGCATAGAGATCGATCGCCTCATTGTCGGCCCGCTCGCCGGCGGCGACGAGCGCTTCGAGTTCGGCGCCGCTGATCGAGTAGCTCTCCGCCAGCACCGCCTTGAACCGCTCCCACTCGACATCCTGGCGCACACCATCGGCATTCATCACATGGTAGAGAAGCGCCGAGGCCGCGATGCGCGGATCGTCCGTGCTGGCATGCGTGTCGGCGCCGGCCGGCAAATCCCTGAGAAATGACAGAACGCGTTCAAACATAAGTCCATTCCTCAGAGCATGATGCCGAAAAGTGTGAAGCGGTTTTCGGACGACATCGTGCTCTATCTCCTTGAGTCAGAGGGGGGCTGACGGCCGGCCCAATTCAAAACAGCCGAAACCGGCGCGGCGATTTTTCCGCTTCCTCGTCCGGATCGACGCCGGGATCGTCCGGCAGCCGTGCAAGCTCCTCGGCCGGCTCGACAGCCTCGGCATCGGTCGGCACCGCGGCGAAGGCCGCCGCCGTGATTGGCTTGACATGATCCTCGTGGCTCTCGGCGTCCTTGCCGCCTGCCTCGCCCTGACCGGCGTCATCGATCACGTCGGCCGGCTTTTTTTCGCTTATCGGCTTTGCCAGTGCTTCAATGACCGGCGCCGCGCTGGCTGGTGCATCCTCATGGCTGTCGATCAACTGGCCGAGACGCTCCATCGGCGCGCGCCATTCGAAGGCATCGAGCCGGCCGGTAATCGGTGACACCGGCGCCCAATGTTCGGACACCACGCCGTCGGCGACCCAGGCCGGATCGCGCGGCGCCCGCACCGCCCTCGACAGCAGTTGCCGCACCTTGCCCTGGTCGCCGGTCTCGGCCTCCTCGATGTCGGCGAGCAGCAGATAGGCGCCCTCGCGGCGATCCATCCGGATCGCGGCCTCGGCCTCGCGGCGGGCGGTCGAGAAATCCTGCGCGTCGAGTGCGGCGCGCGCCACCGTCATCGACGACTCGGCGTGGTTCTTCTTCATCTCCTGCAGCTTCTTCGCCCGGTTGAGGCGGTCGAGCACGGCGTCGCCCGGTCTGGCATGGGTATAGAGTTCGGCGACCTCCGGATGCGGCTCGGCCTTCCACGCCGCCTCGAGGATCTTTGAGCCCTTGCGCACGTCGTTCTGTTTGAACAGCGCGGCGGCGGCGGCAACGGCGGCGGGCGCGAAGTCCGGTCGCAGCCGGTTTGCCTCGATCGCCGCGGTTCTGGCGGCAGCGGGATCGCTGTCGGCAAGCGCCTGCGCCTTGGCGGTCAGCAGCACGGCGCGGCGGCGGGTGGCCGCGTCGCGTTCGATCTGCCGTGTCGACTTCTGCGCGTCGACCAGTTTCAAGGCGCCGTCCCAATCGCCGCGTGCGGTCAGCTCTTCCAGCGTCGATTCGGCTGCCCACGCCAGCTGCGGCGCCACAGCGGCAGCACGGCCGGCATAGTGCCGGGCGGCGTTGCGGTCGCCGAGCCGTTCGGCTTCGAGATAGAGCCCGCGCAAACCCAACAGCCGCATTTCGGGATCGTCGAGCATGCTCTCGAATTTCTGCCGCGCGCCTTCATGATCGCCTTCGAGCAGCGACGCCTGCGCCTCGAGCAGATGGATCAGCGGTTCCTGGTCGGAGCGGATCAGCTTGGCGGCTTCCTTGGTCTTCTTACGGGCCAGCGCGCCGTCACCGGCGCCGGCCGCGATCATGCCGGTCGACAACGCCTGATAACCACGGTCGCGGCGGCGGACACGGAAATAGCGCGAGATGGTGTAGGGGCTGTTCCACAGCGACTTGAGCAGCCACCAAAGGATCATCACGGCCGCGACCACGGCAACGACAGCCACCGCCGCCACCATCAGGCTGACCTGGTATTGATAACCGTTGAAAGTGACGACCATGTCGCCCGGCCGGTCGGCCAGCCAGGCAAAGCCCAGCCCGAGTGCGAAGACGACGATGAGGAAGGCGAGCAGGCGGATCATAGTGTTGCCCTCATGCCTTCATCGCGCCGGAGATCAGCGCGTCAACCTGGGTTTCGACCTCGATGCGTGCCTTCAGTTTGCCGGCAAAATCAGCGCCGGCAGCCTTGGCGGCTGCGGGCAGCGTGTCGTATTCACTGAGCGCCTTGGCGTAGTCGCCCTGGTTGACCGCCGCCTCCATGCGCGCGACGGTTTCCGGTGCACCGGCGCCCTCGACGGCGCCGATCGGCCTGACCTTGACCAGCGATTCGGCGCTCGACATCAGATTCTGCAGGAAGCCGGCATTCTCATCGACAGGCGTCGCAGCGGCGACCATGGCACTGGCGGCGGCATCCGCTTGCGTAGCGATCTCGGCGCGGGTCGGAACGCCCTTTTCGGCGTAGGTGCGCAAGATCGCAAGCTGCGGTGCGTCCGGCGAAATCGCGGCGAAGGTTTCGAGTTCGGCCGAGAACGGCGCGCCACGCTCGAGCGCCGCCTTCAATGCCGAGGCAGCGATGGCGAGCGCGATCTTCGGCTGTCCGGCCGCCGCCTCGACCTTGCCGGAAAGCTGCGACACCGACTGCTCCAGCGCGGTCAGCCGGCCATCCTGCGCCGTGGTCGCCTCGCCGACCGACTTCACCTGCGCGTCGAGACCAGCCAGTTTTTCGTTGAGCGGGCCGAGATCGACCGGGGCCGTGCTGCCGGCCTTGCCGAGCGCGGCGACCGCCGTTTCGATCTGCGCGACCTTGTCACCCAGTGCAGTGAGCCCGGCGGTGTCGCCTGCTCCACCTTTCTCGACCGCCGATTTCAGCGCCGCGACATCGGCCTTGACCTGCTCCAGGCCCGAGGACAGGCCGACCACCTTGGCCGCTGCATCGCTGTTGCCGCCAGAGTCCTTCAAGCCGGCGATTTCGACCTTCAGCGAAGCGATATCGCCATTGACGCCATCGAGCGAGACACTGGCGCCGGAGCCCGGTGCGCCGAGCAGGCCGGCAAACTGCAGCCCGCCGGCGCCGACCAGCGCGATGACACCGCCGATGATGCCGGCAGCGATGCCGTTGAGGCCGCCACGCTTTTCAGGGGGAGGTGCCGGCGCCATTCTGTCGTCCCGTGTCTCGGCTTCTGCCTTGCTGCTATCGGTCTGGGTGCGCTTTGCCGACGCATCCTCGAAACTGTAGTCGAAGGCTTTGGCGCGGTTGGGCGGAGCATCCGAACCGGGATAAGGGAGCTCTGGTTCGGCGGCCTTGGCTCCGGCATCTGCCGGCGCTTGCGTCTCCGCTGGCCCTGCGGCGGCATCCGCATGCTCCCAGGGCTCGAGATCGGTCTGGTCGGCATGAACCGGCTCTTCGGGAACTGCGGATCGAGAGGTTTCCGTGGCCTCCACTGGCGCTTCATCTGTGCCGGCCTGCGTCTTGGCGGCATCCTCGTCGGCGATGCGTGAGACGGCGCCCGGCTCCAGATCGATGGTCACCGGCTCGCGGCGGCTTTTTGAGTGTCGCATCTTCGGCGTCTTGACCATGCCTGGGCTCCGCACAATTCGCTTCGTCTCAACGCCCTGCGGCGCATGATGGTTCAGAAAGGGTCTAGCACATCACCAAGCGGTGAAAAGGGGCCGTGTGATGACGCGGCTCAGCTCACGCTCGCAAAAGCGCCAGCAGCGCTTCCTCGTCGGGCTGTGCGGCAATGCGGATTCTTTCGCTGGCGGTATCGTCGAGGACTGCCGCGATGCGGTTGGAAAGTGCGAAAAACCACGTTTTTTCAAAGAGCCCGTGCAGAGCGGGCCGTCTAGCCAGGACCTGCATCGCGGCAGCCGCCTTGGCTGAATAAAGCAGCACCGCATCGGCAGGTTGGCCGGACAGACGCTCGAGGATGGTTTCGTCCGAATAACCCATCTGTAGCGTGTCATATGTTTCGACGGCGTGGACCTGAACGCTCGCCGCCTTGAGCTCATGTTCGAAGGCCGGAAATCGCACGCGTCCACAGAGATAGACAATGGTCTTGCCCGAGAGATCAGCAGCAAGACTGCCGGCGAGACCTTCGGCATTGCCCGGGCCTTCGCTGACCGACAAGAACCCCGCTTTGCGCGCGGCTTCCGCCGTCCTTTTGCCGACGGCATGGCAAGGCAAGGCGGCGAGCGCCGCGATGACGTCTTCCGGCGCATGGCGCACGGCATTGGCGCTGGTGATGGCAACGGCGATGGCATCGTCCGGGACGAACCCGGGATCAACCGGCAGCGCCACCGTTTCGGTCAGAGGCAGAAGAATCGGCAGAAACCCTGTCTCCCGAAGCTGCCGCGCTGTGCGCGAGGCGCCCGGTTCCGGTCTCGTCACCAGGACGTGAAGCATTTCAGAGCCAGCCGTCGAAGAACTTTTCGCCGGCCTTGTCCCTCACCGTCCTGGCTGCTTCGGCGCCGATACGGGCGGCGTCTTGCGCCGGTCCCTGCAGCTCGACTGTGTGCGACAGCGTGCCGTCGGGCGATATGATCAGCCCTGCGAACGACAGTTTCCCGGCCTCGATCGCCGCATAACCAGCGATCGGCGTGCGACAGGAACCGTCGAGCGCCGCCAGGAAGGCGCGCTCGCAGGCCAGCGCCTGACCGGTCGGAACATCATGGATTGCCACCAGCATCTTTTCGGCATCGCGATCGCCGATGCGGGTCTCGATGCCGATCGCGCCTTGCCCTGGCGCCGGCGGGAAGAGGTCGATCGGCATCAGGTCGGTGGCGACATGCTCGAGCCCGAGCCGCTTCAGCCCGGCATAGGCGAGGATCGTGCCGGCGGCGACGCCTTCGTCCAGCTTGCGCAGGCGCGTCTGCACATTGCCGCGGAACATAACCACGTCGAGATCCGGCCGCATGCGGCGGATCAGCGCCTGCCGCCGCAGCGACGACGAACCGACTTTCGCCCCTTGCGGCAGGTCCGCAATCGTCTTCGCCACCCTGCCGACAAAGGCGTCGCGCGCATCCTCCCGCGGCAGGAAGGCTGAGAGTTCGAGACCGTCGGGCAGTTGCGTCGGCATGTCCTTCGACGAATGCACGGCGATGTCGATCCGGCCCGCCAGCAGCGCCTCCTCGATCTCCTTGGTGAACAGACCCTTGCCGCCGGCTTCCGACAGCGGCCGGTCCTGGATGCGGTCGCCGCTGGTCGAGATGACGACGATCTCGAAGGCCTCCGCCGGCATGCCGTGCGCGGCCATCAGTCGCGCCTGCGTTTCCTGCGCCTGTGCCAACGCCAGCGGGCTGCCGCGTGTTCCGATTCTCAAGATTGTTTGCATGGCGCGCGGTCCGTGATAACCCCCGGCCTGAGCATTTTGCAGCCAAGTGGAACCACTTGGCGTCGCAGAAATGCGGCTAAAATAACCGAGGCCTTTCCGGACTTTCTCCTAACGGGGAAAGGCCTGACAGACAATCTCTTGGGATAGCGACGAATTGATCCGCGTGCTGGGCATAGAGACGAGTTGTGACGAGACCGCCGCCAGCGTCGTGGCTGTGGATGGCAATGCCGCGCCAAAAATCCTGTCCAACATCGTGCTCAGCCAGATGGAGGAACATGCCGCATTCGGCGGCGTCGTGCCGGAAATCGCAGCGCGCGCCCATGTCGAGGCGCTGGACGGCATCATCGAGGCGGCCCTTGCCGATTCGGGCGTGGCGCTCGCCGACATCGACGCGATTGCCGCCACCGCCGGTCCCGGCCTCGTCGGCGGGCTGATCGTCGGGCTGATGACGGCCAAGGCGATCGCCGCTGCGGCAAACAAGCCGCTGATCGCCATCAACCACCTCGAAGGTCATGCCTTGACCGCACGGCTGACCGACGGGCTCAATTTTCCCTATTTGCTGCTGCTGGTTTCCGGCGGTCATACGCAGATCCTCGCCGTGCGTGGCGTCGGCGACTATCAGCGCTGGGCAACCACCATAGACGACGCGCTCGGCGAAGCCTTCGACAAGACGGCCAAGATGCTCGGCCTGCCCTATCCCGGCGGACCGAATGTCGAGAAGGCGGCACAGGCCGGCAATGCCTCACGCTTTGCCTTTCCGCGTCCGATGAAGGGCTCGGCTCAGCCCGACTTCTCCTTCTCCGGCCTCAAGACCGCCGTGCGTCAGGCGGCGACCGCCATTGCTCCCTTGAGCGACCAGGACGTCGCCGACATCTGCGCCTCCTTCCAGGTGGCCGTCGCCGATGCGCTGGCCGACCGCGTTTCTCGCGCGCTGACGCGCTTTCGCGAGACGTTTCCCGACGCCAGGAACCCGGCACTCGTCGTGGCCGGCGGTGTCGCCGCCAACCGCACGATCAAGGCGATGCTGGAGCGGCTCTGTGCCGAGGCCGACTTCAGCTTCATTGCGCCGCCGCTGAAACTTTGCACCGACAATGCGGCGATGATCGCCTGGGCCGGCGTCGAGCGGCTGCGCGCCGGCATGGCGCAGGAGAACGGCTTCGATTTCGTGCCGCGCTCGCGCTGGCCGCTGGACAGCATTTCGACGCCGATGGTCGGCTCCGGCCGGCGCGGAGCCAAGGCATGACTGGCCAGGATATGAACCTGGGCAAGAGCGGCTGGCGTGTCACCGTGCTTGGCGGCGGCGCCTGGGGCACCGCGCTGGCACTGGCGATGCTACGCGCCGGTCATTCGGTCCGGCTGTTCGCGCGCGACCCGGAAACCGTCGCTGCGATCGGCCATGGCGAAAATCCGCGCTATCTACCCGGCATCGCCATTGCACCCGGTATCGAAGCGACGGGCGACATCAAGGTGGCACTTGCCGGCGCCGATTGCGTGCTGGCGGTGACGCCGGCGCAATCGCTGCGGGCGACGCTGGCAGCCGCGAAGGACCATATGCCGGCGGGCATCCCGCTGGTTCTCTGCGCCAAGGGCATCGAGCGCGACACGGGCGCCTTGCTGTCGGCAATCGTCGAAGAGATCCTGCCGCAGAATCCGGTCGCCGCCCTGTCGGGTCCAAGCTTCGCCACCGATGTCGCCCGCGGCCTGCCGACGGCCGTTGTGGTCGCCGCCCGCGACGAGGCATTGGCCGCCGACCTCGCCGCCCGCTTTTCGGCGGAGAACCTGCGCTGCTATTCGAGTGACGACCTGATCGGCGTCGAGATCGGTGGCGCCTTGAAGAACGTCTTCGCCATTGCCGCCGGTGCTGTCACCGGCGCCGGGCTCGGCGCCAGCGCCCAGGCCGCCATGGTGACGCGCGGCTTTGTCGAACTGCGCCGCATCGGCGCCGCCTTCGGCGCCAGGCCCGAGACCTTGATGGGGCTTTCCGGCCTTGGTGACCTGCTGCTCACCTGCTCGTCCACACAGTCGCGCAATTTCGCCTATGGGCTGGCGCTTGGGCAAGGCAAGCCGCTTGCCGGATTGCCGCTGGCCGAGGGCGTGCCGACGGCCGCGATCGCTGCCCGCATCGCCACCGAGCGCAACATCGACGCGCCGATCATCGCCGCCGTCGCCGCCATACTGGACGGCACCATTACTATCCGGCAGGCTGTGACGGCTCTGATGACCCGGCCGCTGAAGACCGAAACCAACGATTGATCCCCACGACTTTGATCCCCAAGACCAGGAGAAGACCATGCTGTTTGCCGTGATTTGCAAGGACAAGCCCGGAAGCCTGCAGGTGCGCCTCGACACGCGGCCCGAACATGTTGCCTTTCTCGAAGGGTTGAACGGCGACAAGAAGCTGGCCTTCGCCGGTCCGTTCCTTGACGCCGAAGGCAAGCCCAATGGCAGCCTCGTCGTCGTCGAAGCACCCGACATGGCGGGTGCACAGGCCCTGTCGGCCGCCGACCCCTACGCTAAGGCCGGGCTGTTCGAAAGCGTCGAAATCCGCCCGTGGAACTGGACGTTCAACAAGCCGGCAGCTAGTTGATCCCGGTCGTCGGCGCGCAACCCCAAGGAGGAGAAAAGACATGAACTACTGGCTGTTCAAATCCGAACCCTCGGTCTTCTCCTTCGAGGCATTGAAGGCCAAGGGCAAGGCCGGCACGCAATGGGACGGCGTGCGCAACTATGCGGCGCGCAACAACATGAAGGCGATGCAGATCGGCGATCTCGGCTTCTTCTATCATTCCAACGAGGGGCTGAACGTGGTCGGCATCGCCGAAGTCTGCGCGCTTGCCCATCCCGACACCACGTCGGATGATCCGCGCTGGGAATGCGTGGACATCCGCGCCGTCCAGGATGTGCCGAACCCGCCGACGCTGGAAGAGGTCAAGGCCAATCCAAAGCTTGCCGACATGGCGCTGGTGCGGCTCGGACGGCTTTCCGTGCAGCCGGTGACGCCGGCCGAATGGAAGGAAGTCTGCCGCATGGGCGGCCTGACGCCCGCTCCGTGACGGCGCTGACGCCGAACAGCGCGAAACAATTCATTCTCGACAACACGGCGCTGATGGCGCCGCCGCACGTGCCGGAAATCCTGCTTCATCTTGCCGATGAAGCGCATGATCTGTGGCAGCGGACAGAGGACGAGCTGGTCGAGATCGGCCTGCCGCCGCCCTTCTGGGCCTTTGCCTGGGCCGGCGGCCAAGGCCTTGCCCGTTACGTCCTGGACAATCCCGGCACGGTGCGGGGCAAGCGCGTGCTCGACTTTGCCTCCGGCTCCGGCCTTGTCGCTATCGCCGCCGTCAAGGCGGGTGCTGCCAAGGTGATCGCCACCGACATCGATCCGTTTTGCGCGACCGCGATCCGGCTCAACAGCGAGGCCAACGATGTCGGGATCGAATTCCTCGGCACGGATTGCATCGGCACCGATGCGGGATGGGACGTGATCCTGGCCGGCGACGTCTTCTACGACAAATCCTTCGCCGACCGGCTGATGCCGTGGTTCGCAACCCTGAAGGCGCGTGGCGCCGAGATCCTCGTCGGCGATCCCGGCCGGTCGTATATGCCGAAGGCGGGGCTGGAACCGCTTGCGGTCTATGAAGTCGCCGTCACGCGGGCACTGGAGGATTCCCTGATCAAGCGCACGACCGTCTGGCGCTTTGCTTGACGTGATCGCCGAACAGGCGTTCCATCACACCCGCATCTGAGGGGGAAGCTCATGGATTTTTCAGCAGTGAACTGGCTGGCGGTGATCGCCGCCGCAATCGTGGCATGGCTGTTCGGCGCCGCCTGGTACATGGGCCTGAGCAAGCCGTGGCTGAAGGCCGCCAAGCTTGATCCGGCCACGATGAAGAAATCGCCGCTGCCCTTCGTCATCAGCTTCATTGCCGAACTGGTCATGGCCTACATCATGGCCCTGGTCGTCGGCGCGATGACCGGCGGCGAGCCGACACTGCTGGCCGGCCTTGTCTTCGGCTTCGTGCTTTGGCTGGGCTTCGTCGCCACGACGCTCTCGGTCAACCACCGCTACGAGAATTTCGGCTGGGACCTGACCCTCATCGACGGCGGCCACTGGCTTGGCGTGCTGCTGATCATCGGCGCAGTGATCGGCTGGTTCGGCGCGGCGGCAAGCTGATCAAAGGCAGGGGAATAGGGGGCCGAAGGCGGCACCGACGCCCATCCCTACTGCCCTACTGCCCTACTGCCCTACTGCCCTACTGCCCTACTGCCCTTTGTCCGTGGTCCGCGTCTTGGCGACTTCCTCGAGAATCCATTCGCGAAAGGCGACGATACGCGGATCGTCGCCAGCGCTCTCGGGATAGACCAGGAAATAGGCGAACTCGGGCGCCACCCGCAGGCCGAGTTCGAAAGGCTGCACCAGCCTGCCTTGGGAGAGGTCGTTGGCCACCATGGCGAAATCGGCGAGCGCGACGGCATTGCCGTCGAGCGCCGCCTGGACGGCGTCCGTGGAGTTTCCGAACACGACAGTCCGGCTGTCGTCGAAATCGTGGACGCCGGCCGCCGCCATCCACATCCGCCAGTTCGGCCATGTCACGCCTTGTCGCGACCATTCGATATGGGCAAGCGTGTGATTGAAAAGATCGCGCGGTTCGCGCAGCGGCGGACCGGACGTCAAGAGGCTCGGGCTGCACACCGGAATGAGGATGTTGTCGAACAGCCGGTGGGCGCGAAGGCCCGGATATTTGCCGGCGCCGAACCGAATGCCGACATCGATGTCATCGAGTTCGAAATCCCGCACTTCGTAGGCGATGTCGAATCTCAGCTCGATATTGGGGTGATGCTTGCGAAAATCGTCGACGCGCCGCATCAGCCATTTTGACGCGAACTGTGCATCGAGAGTCACTTTCAGCAACGCGGTGCCGCGCGTCAGCTTTTGCGCCCGCGAAACGGCCCGGCCAAGCAGGTCGAGCGCGTCGGTCGACGCCTCGAAGAGCACCGTGCCCGCCTCGGTCAGCCGGATGGTGCGGCTGGTGCGCGTAAACAGCACAAGCCCAAGCTGATCCTCGATTTCCTTGATCTGGTGGCTGACGGCGGCTGGCGTCAGGCCCAGCTCGTCGGCCGCGCGAGTGAAATTGAGGTGCCTGGCCGCGGCTTCCAGCGTCCTCAAGGCGCGAGTTCCTGGCAGCAGGCGAGCCATTCTATCCTCAAATAAAACTTGATAATCTAGAGAAAACTACTCGTTTCTCACAGCGATTTCAATCTGGCATGATCCAACCATCGAAACATCATCAAGCCGGATTTGATATCCGGAGAGAACGGATCACACCATGTCCATCATCGCTTTGAATTCATCCATCGCTCGTCCGAACTGGCTGACCGAGACCCTTGACTGGTTACGTCACGCCAGGGTCGCGATCAATCTCCCACACCAGAACGTCGAAGACCTGTCGGATCGGCAACTGCGCGACGTCGGCGCCAGGCGCAAGGACATCGCACGCGCCATGGACCGCGAGATGGGCCGCCTCGGCCTTCTCGACATCGGCTGGCAGCAGTCTGGTCGTAAGGGAAGGGAGTAGGGCAGTAGGGAAAATCAAGGCGCACTGCCCTACTGCCCTACTGCCCTACCTCACCACCCTCACCACCGTCCGGTCCGACAGCAGCGGCAGCAGCCGCGCCATGGTTTGCGCCGTCACAGCCACACAGCCTTGCGTCGGCGTGAAGCCGGGGCGCGCTAGATGAAAGAAGATGGCGCTGCCGCGCCCGCGTCGGCGTGGCGCCAGGTTCCAGTCGAGCACCAGGCAGGCGTCGTAGAGCCGGTCGTCGCGCCGCATGCGTTCGTGGCTGGCGCCATAGGGAATCTTGACCGGCCTGTTATAGTTGCGGTCGTCAGGCACTTCGCACCAGCCGAGATCAGGCCCGATCGGCGTCATCGCCAGACGGGTCTTGCGGCCGCTGGTGAACTGATCTCCCCGGAAATATCCCGACAGGATCCGCATCGAGGCCAGCGGCGTGGCGCCGTCGCCTTCGCGCTTGCCGGCCGAGATGCCGCCCCGCCCCAGCGCACAGGCAAACACCGTTTTGCCGGCCTGCAGCAGGCCCTGGCTTGGATGACCGGGCCTGGCCCGCACGGTCAGCACGCGCAGCCCTTTTCGCAAAATTGCGCCGGCTGCATTGCGATCGTGTTTTTTCTTGTATGATCGTGCCACGGAACAAATCACTGTGATCGGGTGTTGTGCCGGTCAGCTTCCGCATAAACAGGCAGCGGTCAACTGAATTTTCTTTTCAAAACAACGGATTGATCCATGACTTCACGCACCATTCTGATCGTCGACGACGATGACGACCTGCGCGGCACACTGGTCGAGCAATTGTCCCTTTACGAGGAATTCGACGTGCTGCAGGAATCGACTGCGGCAAAAGGTGTCGCCGCCGCACGCGGCGGCCTCATCGATCTGCTCATCATGGATGTCGGGCTGCCCGACATGGACGGCCGCGAAGCGGTGAAGATCCTGCGCAAGGGCGGCTACAAGGCGCCCATCATCATGCTCACCGGCCACGACACCGATTCGGATACGATTCTGGGTCTCGAGGCCGGCGCCAACGACTATGTGACGAAGCCGTTCCGCTTCGCCGTGCTGCTTGCGCGCATCCGGGCGCAATTGCGCCAGCATGAGCAGAGCGAGGACGCCACCTTCTCGGTCGGGCCCTACACCTTCAAGCCCAGCCAAAAACTGCTGCTCGACCCGCGCGGCGGCAAGGTGCGGCTGACGGAGAAGGAGGCCTCGATCATCAAATATCTCTATCGCGCCGACCAGAAGGTGGTGACGCGCGATGTGCTGCTCGAGGAAGTCTGGGGCTACAATTCCGGCGTCACCACGCACACGCTGGAAACCCATGTCTACCGGCTGCGTCAGAAGATCGAGCGCGATCCTTCCAATGCGGAAATTCTTGTGACAGAAAGCGGCGGCTACAAGCTGGTTCCTTAAACATTTCATTATCCAATGAGCGGTCGGGCGGGGACGCTTTTCGGGTACGGTCCTGAAGCTGGAGGTGGTTTGGATCGAACTCGCAGAGGAGGAGTCGGACTGTCGGTTCGGGGACATAGCTAGATGGCGCTGGATGACGACATCCGCATCCTGTCCGCCGTGAGGCTCTTCGAGGGCTTCACGCAGGAACAGCTGCGCCTGCTCGCCTTTGGCGCCGAGAACACCAGGCTGAGCGCCAACCACAAGCTTTACCGCGAGGAGGACGAGGCCGATTCTGCCTATATCGTGGTCAGCGGGCGCATCGTGCTCTACCGTGAGCAGAATGGCGAACGCATCCCGATAGGCACGGCCGGCCCCGGCACGATCCTGAGCGAACTGGCATTGATCGCCGACACCAATCGGCTGACCAGCGCGTCGGCCGAAATCGATTCGGAAGTGATGCGGCTCAGCCGCAAGATGTTCCGCCGCATCCTGGAGGAATACCCCGAGATCGCGGTCAAGCTCCACCAGCGCATCTCCGAGGAATTTCAGGCGATGATCCGCCGCATCGAGGAACTGGCGCCACGCTTCTCTGGCTGAGGCGCACATGAACTTCCAGCTCGTACGCGCTACCGGAAATGACCTGCCCTTCATCATGGCGACCGAGCGGCGCGAGGGCTATGACGCCTTTGTCGGGCGCTGGGACGAGGCGCGTCATCGCGAGGCCCTTTTCGACGACAGTCATGCCTATTTTGTCGGTGTCGATGGTTCAGTGCCGATCGGCTTCGTCATCCTTCGCCAATGGGCCTCTGCCGAGCGCGTGACGCTGGTCAAGCGCATCGCCGTCATCGCACCAGGACAAGGCCACGGCAGAATGCTTCTGGCAGCGACGGTTGATCGGGTTTTCGTCGAGACCGACGCCTATCGGCTCTGCATTGGGCTTTTCCCGGACAATCATCGCGCCCGGCGCGCCTACGAAGCTGTCGGCTTCACGGCTGAGGGTATTTCGCGCGGCAGCGCGTTTTTCAAAGGCGTGCACCGCGACGAGCTGGTCATGGCGCAACTGCGGCCGGAGTGGGAGGATCGCCGACGGGTTGGCCATCCCGTTGCCCGGACCTGAGCGCCGAGGTTCCGTTGACAGGCAAGAGGTGAAATCCTACAGAACCTCGAAGGCGGGCGGCCCAGCAGGCACCGCCACCACCAAGCTCCTGGGGGGAGCGAGGCATGCTGCCAGCTCGGTACGAGACGATTATCTTGTATTCCCGCAATGACGCGTTCGGCGACGGATTGATCCGGATTCCGGCTTTGCGCGCCGCCAGAACGGCATTCCCCGATAGTTTTATCGTCTACGGAACCACCGGGTCATCGACCCTTGAACACGTCCTCAATCGCCATGTCGATCACCTCGTCGATGCGATCAATGTGCGGACGCCCCTGATGCAGCTGGTGGCCAGCCACCGCAAGGGCAAGGGGCGATTGGCCGTTGTCGATTTCCGCATCTCGGGGCGTTGGCTGCTTCAGACCTGGGGCTCGCTGCTCGGTCGCGGTATCGCCTATGAGGCGAACTTCCCGGCTTTCGCTCTTTCCTGGCGCCCGGGCCAAAAATCCGAAGCACGGCCCGAGCGCAACGCATGGCGCTACCACCGCCTCATCGAGCGTCTTGCGGGCAAACGGTTGCCTTTCGATCATCGCCTGGAGCCCACCCCAGCCGCCCGGGCGGCGGCCAGGAGCCTGGGGGACGGCAAGCATGCTCCATTGATCGTTATCGCGGCGCATGGCGATGGCGGCAAACGCATGACCGCGGATCAGGTTGTCGCGATATCCGACAGTATGATCGCCGACGGGGCAAACCTTCTCTACGTGAAAACGCCAGGCGACGGCCCTGATATGGCTGAACTGGCTCAACGCGCGCCCAAGTTGCAGCTTGTCGATTCCGGTACGGTCGAGGGTGTCAATGTCAGCGATGTTCTGCTGGCGCTAGGGGAGTTTGCCGATCTTTACATTGGCGCCGAAGGCGGCACGGCACATCTCATGGCAGCGGTGATGACGCCGATGGTTATCGTCAGTGGCGGTGCCAGCATGGCCCGTTGGCGGCCGCTTTCGAACTGCGTGGACGTGATCGAATCCCGCCATGCAAGTCCAACCGGCCTGGTCGCCAATGTCCCGGCGCCGATAATCATCGAAGCGGCCCAGCGCATGCTGGCGACGCGCCACCGCGACCATCCCCATCTGCTGGATCACGCGGCAGACCTGTCAGCGCAGCTGTCGCCCAACAAAGACTTGAAGCACGCCATTTGAATTTGGAAGCGCAGGAAGCCGCCGTTTGCAGGCTGGCCTCACCTGAATATCGACGCACCTAATCCAGATCGAACCGCGCGATGACGGGCACATGGTCCGACGGGCGCTCCCAGCCGCGCGCCAAGCGCAGGATCTCGTAGCCGGAAAAGCTGGACACCAGATTCGGCGACGACCAGACATGGTCGAGCCGCCGGCCGCGGTTCGAGGCTTCCCAATCCTGCGCGCGGTAACTCCACCAAGTGTAGAGCTTCTGCTCATGCGGCACGTTGAGCCGCATCAGATCGATCCAGTTGCCGGCGAGACGCATCGCCTCGAAATTTTCCGTCTCGACCGGCGTGTGGCTGACCACATTGAGCAATTGCTTGTGTGACCAGACGTCGTGTTCGAGCGGGGCGATGTTGAGGTCCCCGACCAGCACCGAGCCGGACACCTCGTCATGTTCTGCCCGGATGGCATTCATCTCGGCGACGAAATCGAGCTTGTGCTTGAACTTCCTGTTGATGACAGGATCCGGTTCGTCGCCGCCCGCCGGAACGTAGAAATTGTGCAGCAGGATCGCCTTGCCGCCGGCCCGCACGGTCACCGAGAGATGCCGGCTGTCCTCGATCTCGCAGAAACGCCGCTTCTCGACCACTTCGATCGGCCGCCGCGCCACCGTCGCGACGCCGTGGTAGCCCTTCTGGCCATGGAAGGCGATGTGCTCATAGCCGAGTTTGCGGAAGGCCTTTTCGGGAAACAGTTCGTCGGGAACCTTGGTTTCCTGCAGGCAGAGCACGTCAGGCGCATGCTCGACGAGCAGGCGCTCGACGATCGGCATGCGCAGCCGAACGGAGTTGATGTTCCAGGTGGCGATGGAGAAGGGCATTTGGCAATCCAGGACAGCGTGCGGCCAGCCAGAACCGATGGGCCCTGACGGGGAAGACGCCTTTTGACGGAGTCAGTCCGGGAAACTGCCAGCCGCAAGCCGCAAAGACAAGCCGGCCAACGCCCGACGAGGCGCGGCCCGGTGCTTTCCACAGCTATAACGACAGGGTTAGCGCGACTTGTTGGTGTTGAGCTCGCGATTCGCCGTGTAGTCGATGGCGAAAGTATCGGGGGCGAAGCTGACGCCTTCCTTGGTGTTGAAGATCATCACCGTTGTGTCCTTGCCCTGCGCGTCGGTGATCGTCCACTGTCGCAAATCAAAGGTTTTAGGATCGAACATCATCGTGATCTTCGAATTGCCGAACACCGATTTGTCGGCGAGCTGGATGGTGGTGAGGTCATCCTCTTGCTTGACGCTTTTGACGCGGTCGCCGGAGAGGTCGATCCTGTTGTCGAGCAGCAGCTTCAAGGGTGTCTTCGACAGCGGATAGAGATCGGACGTGTTGAGCTTCTTGTTCAGGATGACCACCGACTGGCCGTCTGAAATCACCCGGAAGTTTGAAGAGCCGTCATAGTTGAAGCGGATCTTGCCCGGCCGTTCGAGGAAGAACTTGCCGCCGGTCTGCTCGCCCTTCGGGCCGAACTGCACGAATTCGCCGCTCATCGATTTCACCGAGGAAAAATGGTCGGCGATCTTCTGTGCCGCGGCCGGCACGGCCGCCTGCGCCGAAGCCAGCACCTGGAAGCCGGGCACCGCGTTGAAGGCCGCCGCCCCTGCAAACGCCAGGCCGAGGCCCAGCAACTGACGCCGGGAGGGAGCAAACGTGCTGAGCGCTGAAGGATCATTTTTCATGTCGGTCACTCTCATCTGATTCCTGAGTTGTTCTGGTGCTTGGACCCCCAGTTAGGCTGAAGTTTGGCGGGTCAGGGCTCCCTCAGTTGCTTCAACGTCTTGAAAGGTTCAAGGTTGCGAGACCGGGATGTCACAAGGGTCAGGCCTTCTGGTCAGAATTTGTCCTCTTCGGTCGGTACCAGGATCTCGCGCTTGCCGGCGTGGTTGGCCGGGCCGACGATCCCTTCCTTCTCCATCTTCTCTATGATCGAGGCGGCGCGGTTGTAGCCGATGCCCAGCCGGCGCTGGATATAGCTGGTCGAGGCCTTGCCGTCGCGCAGCACCACGGAAACCGCCTGATCGTAAGGATCGTCGGAATCCTCGAAATTGCTGTTGCCGCCACCGCCGCCGGAACCACCCTTGCCGGACGGCTCGTCGTCGTCCTCGCCGTCATCCTCGGTGATGGCGTCAAGATATTCTGGCACGCCCTGCAGCTTCAGATGCGCGACGATCCTCTCGACCTCTTCATCGGCAACGAACGGGCCGTGCACGCGCTGGATACGGCCGCCGCCCGCCATATAAAGCATGTCGCCCATGCCGAGCAGCTGCTCGGCGCCCTGCTCGCCCAGAATGGTCCGGCTGTCGATCTTCGACGTCACCTGGAAGGAGATGCGGGTCGGGAAATTGGCCTTGATGGTGCCGGTGATGACGTCGACCGACGGGCGCTGCGTGGCCATGATGACATGGATGCCGGCGGCACGCGCCATCTGCGCCAGGCGCTGCACGGCACCCTCGATGTCCTTGCCGGCGACCATCATCAGGTCGGCCATCTCGTCGATGATGACGACGATATAGGGCATCGGCTCGAGATCGAGGTTCTCGGTCTCGTAGATCGCCTCGCCGGTCTGGCGGTCGAAGCCGGTCTGCACGGTGCGCGAGATCTTTTCGCCCTTCTTGTCAGCCTGGCTGACACGGGCATTGAAACCGTCGATGTTGCGCACGCCGACCTTGGACATCTTGCGGTAGCGGTCCTCCATCTCGCGCACGGTCCATTTCAGCGCCACCACCGCCTTCTTCGGATCGGTGACAACGGGCGTGAGCAGATGCGGGATGCCGTCATAGACCGAGAGTTCCAGCATCTTCGGATCGATCATGATCAGCCGGCAATCCTGCGGCGTCAGCCGGTAGAGCAGCGACAGGATCATGGTGTTGATGGCAACCGATTTGCCCGAACCCGTGGTGCCGGCGACCAGCACGTGCGGCATCTTGGCGATATCGACGATGACCGCCTCGCCGTTGATGGTCTTGCCCAGCGCCAGCGCCAGCTTGGCCTTCGTCGTCTCGAAGTCGCGGCTGGCCAGGATCTCTCTGAGATAGACGGTCTCGCGCTTGGCGTTCGGCAGTTCGATGCCTATGGCGTTGCGGCCGGGCACCACGGCGACGCGGCAGGCGATGGCGCTCATCGAGCGGGCGATGTCGTCGGACAGGCCAATGACCCGCGACGACTTGATGCCGGGCGCCGGTTCAAGCTCGTAGAGGGTGACCACCGGACCCGGACGGACGGCGATGATCTCGCCCTTGACGCCAAAATCCTCCAAGACGCCTTCGAGCAGGCGGGCATTCTGCTCCAGCGCATCCTTGGACAGGCTGGCGTCGCGCACCACGTTCTTCGGCTCGGACAGGAAATGCAGCGACGGCATTTCGAACTTTTCCGAGCCGATCAGCGATGTCTGCGCCTCGCGCTGCACGCGGGCGCCTGGAGCCGGACGCGGCGCCGGCGCCTCGACGCGGGTGGCGGCATCGGAGCGGAACGGCTGGACCTTGGCGGTCGGCGCCGCACGCCGCTGGATGGCGGGCTCGTCCTGCTCGAAATCCATGTCGTCGTCGACGTCGAAGATGTCGGCATCATCGGGGTCGAGCGAGACGCTGCGGTCGTTGACCATGGCGGCGAAGAATTCAGGCTCGACGCGGGCGCGGCCATCGGGGCTCATTCGCGATTCGGCGAACTCGGCCGATTCGACCCGTTCGGCGGCGCGGCGCCAGGCGGTGGAGCGCTGCTCCATCTCCGGCTCGTACTCGTCCCGCTCCTGCCTGCGGCGCACGGCGCGGCGGTGCATCCACGCGCGGAACGAGAGCCACCAATGAGTAATTGCCCCGAGCGCCAGGATGCCCTCGTCGCCTTCGTCCTCGTCATTGTCGAACAAAAGGTCGTCCTCGCGCGGATCGACGGCAGGCTCGTCCTCCATGACGGCGAAGCCGTTCTTGCGTCCGATCAGCGCCGAGCCAAGGGCGAACAGCCACAGCGCGGGTGCGGCCAGCAGGATGGCGATGATGCTGGCGATCAGCCCGGTCGGATAGCCGCCGATGACGACGCTGGGGATCTTCAGCACCATGTCGCCGAACACGCCGCCGAGGCCGGTGGGCAGCGGCCAGGTCTTGGGCGGCACAACGCAGCCGGCCATTGCAGCGGCCAGCAGCGCAAAGCCGAACCAGGACAGCCCGCGTTTGGGCAGCCTGTCGACGCCGCGTGCGGAAAACAGCAGGAAGCCCCAGATGACGGCCGGAACCAGGGCCGCGACGGCGGCGAGGCCGAAGAACTGCATGGCCAGGTCGGAGAACACCGCACCGGCATAGCCCATGGCGTTGGTGACGGTGTTGTTTGTCGCGTGGGAGAAGCTCGGATCGGCTACGTTCCAGGTGGCAAGGCTGGCCACGCCAAAGGCGACAGCCAAGAACAGCCCGGCACCGACCAGCCGCCCGACCTGACGCCGCGCGAACGCCTGGATGCCGTGCCCCGTATCGGCCAGCGCAAGCGGTGCTGAAGCCCCTGAACGCATGCTCTTCCCCGTCTGTCATGGACTCGCCGGGTGCGTGGCGCACTTCGGCAGATTCGGGTGTCAGACTATCGGCGGGAAGGTTAAGGGCGCATTAACTATAAGAGGTTGAGATGATCAAACCTCGTTACCGCCGGTTGAGCAGCTTGCTGCTCGAGGGATAGCCGAGAGCGGGCCGCAGGGGTCACCGATTTGGGTAGAGGCATGCAATCCGTCCTCCTTCGCGTGGCAGCACTGGCCTGGGCGGGGCTCAGTCTCCTGCTCGCCCTGCACTGGTTTGTCGAACTCGGCATGGTGGGTTTCCCGGATGGTCACGTGACGCCCTTTGCCAGAGCGACCGGCCCGCTCCTGCACGTCCTCGCCACGGCCTGCCTGGCACAAGGCCTGTATTTTCTGTGCATGGGTCTCTTCGGCAAGGGATTTGGAGCGCATGGCCTCGGCCTGCAGGTTCTGATCGCCGCGGTCCTGACGGTGGCGCCCGTGCTGATTGTCAGGAATTGCCCCCAGTCCCGGACATGCAGCAGCGCCTATGAGGCACTGACGAACACCATGATGGACGACGGCGCCGGTGGATAGCGCTGCCGCTTGCCGAAACACAATGGCGGACCCGCGAGCCCGCCATTGGTCGTTTGGCAACAAAAGATCGGGCCTCGGTCCGATCGCGGCAAAATCAGTTGGCGCCGCCAAGCGCCTGCAGGTTCGCGCAGAACTCCGCATGCGGCTTGCTCATCGCCGCGTCCTGGCATTCCTTCATCATCGCGTCCTGCTTGTCCTTCGCCATCGAATCCCAGGCAGCCTTGAAGTCGGCCTTGGGCTTCATGGTTTTCATGCCGGCGTCGGTGAAGAACGGTGCCATGTTGTCCGGTTCATCGAGAGCGCCGGCAAATGCCGTGCCGCTGACCATGGCAAGAGCGAGCGCTCCGAGGCAGATGTTCTTGAGGTTCATGAGATGGTTTCCTTCCCTGTTGTTTGGCACGAGCGTCAGAACGACGATCGTCCCCACAGTTCGGAACCAGAGCGGTCGATGTTTCCTCAAAAATCTTGATCACACGAACGTGATTGCGCGTATCCCGGCATTGGCAGGGCGATTGTACCAAAAAAAGAGGCCCGGACGTGATCCGGGCCTCAATGCGTGAACTCCTTTCGGGAGCGTCACGACGGGATTTTTAAAGCAATTCCAGGAAAAGTGTGTAGCGGTTTTCCGTCCGGAATTGCGTCGGAAGACAGGGGGCCGGCGGGAGGAGGGTTCCGCCGGCCCCGTGGCTAAGTTGGCCTTACGGCACCACTTCGCCATGCTGGGAGATGTCGAGGCCTTCGACCTCTTCCTGAGTCGTCGGACGCAGGCCGACCAGCGCCTTGACGATGTAGAGGATCACGAAGGTGGCAATCGCCGTCCACACGATGGTGACGGCAACGCCGTAGATCTGCTTGCCGAGCGAAGCGCCCGCACCGAGGCTGTTGATCGCCGGGTCGGCGAGCACGCCGGTGAGCAGAGCGCCGATCACACCGCCGACGCCGTGCACGCCGAACGCATCGAGCGAGTCGTCATAGCCGAACATGTGCTTGACCTTGACCGCCGAGAGGTAGCAGAGCACGCCGGCAACGATGCCGACGATAAAGGCGCCGGTCGGGTTGACGAAGCCGGAAGCAGGCGTCACCGCGACGAGGCCGGCAACGGCACCCGAGATGATGCCGAGCACCGAAGGCTTCTTTGCGACAATCCATTCAGCGAACATCCAGGCCAGAGCCGCGGCGGCGGTGGCAACCTGGGTGTTGAGCATGGCAGCGCCGGCAAGGCCGTCGGCTGCGAGTTCCGAACCGGCGTTGAAGCCGAACCAGCCGACCCACAGCAGCGAAGCACCGATCACCGAATAGACCAGGTTGTGCGGCGCCATGTTGGTGGTGCCATAGCCTTCGCGCTTGCCGAGAACCAGCGCGCAGACGAGACCGGCGACACCGGCGTTGATGTGGACGACCGTGCCGCCGGCAAAGTCGAGCACGCCAGCCGTGCCGAGGAAGCCGCCACCCCAGACCCAATGCGCGATCGGCACGTAGACGACGAGCAGCCACAGCGCCATGAAGATCAGCAGCGCAGAGAATTTGAAGCGTTCGGCGAAGGCGCCGGCAATCAGCGCTGGGGTAATGATGGCGAAGGTCATCTGGAACATCGAGAAGACGAATTCAGGAATGTTCGCGACGCCCGGCAGCCACAGCGAGGCAGTGGTGATGCCGTGATGGAAGAATTTCGAGGTGCCGCCGATATAGCTGTTCACGCCGCCGCCGTCGGAGAAGGCCAGCGAATAGCCGAACATGAACCACAGCACCGTCACCAGGCAGGTGATGGCAAAGCTCTGCATGATGGTGGCGAGCACGTTCTTCTTGCGCACCATGCCGCCGTAGAACAGCGCCAGGCCCGGAATGGTCATCATCAGCACGAGCGCCGTCGAGGTCAGCATCCAGGCGGTGTTGCCGGTGTCGAGCACCGGGGTCGGGGCAGCAGCCGGCGCGGCCGCGGCTGCGGCAGGAGCCGCTTCCTGCGCGAAGGCGGCGACCGTGCCCAATGCTGCGAGAACGAGCGAACCCAAAAGGGCGGCTCGTCCCGTCGTCTTCAAGGTGGAAGGAATATTCATTGAACTCTCCATTGGAATACGTGATCGCCGCTCAGAGCGCGTCGGTGTCTGTTTCGCCGGTGCGGATGCGCACCGCCTGATCGATGCCGAAAACGAAGATTTTGCCGTCGCCGATCTGGCCGGTCTTGGCGGCGGCGGTGATGGCTTCGACGGCCTTGTCGACCATGTCGGCACTGACCGCGACTTCGATCTTGATCTTCGGCAGGAAGCTGACCGCGTATTCCGCCCCGCGATAGATTTCCGTATGCCCTTTCTGACGCCCGTAGCCTTTGACTTCGGTGACGGTCAGGCCCTGGATGCCGACGGCGGTAAGCGCTTCGCGTACCTCGTCGAGCTTGAACGGCTTGATGATTGCCATCACGATTTTCATAAGGTTTCACCCTTTGCTGTTGCGGTCCCCCGCGTTTGCACACCTTCACCGATCCCAAAGAGCCGGAGAGTGCCCACGAGGATTCAAGCTCCGTGCCAAGTGCCGAAGCAGGGTGTTAACCCGTTGTAAACAAAGAGATCGAGGAGCGTCCCGACGCAACCTGCCCACAGCTGCGGCGATGCATCTGCTTAAAAATTAGGCAATTTTTCCAAAATGCCTACTCTGCAGGCGATCGCTTGAGCCGGATCAGCCCTTCCTGCGCAACCGAGGCGATCAGCGTGCCGTCGCGGGCAAACAGCGACCCGCGCGTAAAGCCGCGCGACCCTTGCGTCGACGGGCTGTCCTGCGTGTAGAGCATCCAGTCGTCGAGCGCATGGCTGCGGTGGAACCACATGGCGTGGTCGAGGCTCGCCGCCTGGATATCGCGATCGAAAATGGCGCGGCCATGCGCGAAGGTCGAGGTGTCGAGCAGCGTCATGTCGGAGAGATAGGCAAGCACCGCCGCCTGGATGGCGCGATCCGCGGGCACCGGACCGGTGGTCCGGATCCAGATGTTCTGCTTCGGCTCCAGCTTCTCGCGGCTCGTGTAATGCTTCAGCATCACCGGCTTCATCTCGATCGGCCGGTCACGCTCCCAATAGCGTTTGATGCCTTCGGGCACCGCTTCGCCGAACTTGCCCAGCAATTCGCGCTGCGACAGCAATGTGTCCGGCCCCGGAACGTCCTGCGGCATCGGCACCTGGTGCTCGAGGCCGACCTCGTCCTGCTGGAACGAGGCCTCCAGCGAAAAGATCGCCTGGCCGTGCTGGATCGCCACCACGCGCCGCGTGGTGAAGGAGCCGCCATCGCGGATCCGGTCGACCTCGTAGACGATCGGCACCTTGGTGTCGCCGGGCCGCATGAAATAGCCGTGCAGCGAATGCACGTGGCGATCGGGATCGACGGTTCGCTGCGCCGCCACCAGCGCCTGGGCAATGGTCTGGCCGCCGAAGACGCGCTGCCAGTCGAGCAGGGGGCTGCGACCACGATACAGATTGTGTTCCAGCTTCTCGAGGTCGAGAATGCCGAGAAGCTCGTCCATGGCTGCCGTCATATTTCGCGCCCTCGCAGCAGAAGTGTTATGGCGGTTTCCGACAGGACGGACAGGCAGTCAAGGGCGCAAGACCCGGCCGGCGCGCAAGGAGCGAAGATGATGGAACGCAAGGCGGACGCGAAACCCAGATCCGGGCTCGATGTTCTGGTCGCCGGCGCCGGCTATGTCGGCTTGGCCGCAGCCGTGTCGCTGAAGCAGGCGCGCCCGGGTCTCGCCATCGCTCTTGTCGATGCCGCGCCCGCTGGCGTCTGGCAAAGGGATGGCCGCGCTTCGGCCATTGCCGCCGCCGCCTGCCGCATGCTCGACCAGCTTGGCGTGTGGGCCGAAATCGCGCCGCAGGCGCAGGCGATCACCGAGATGATCATCACCGATTCGCGCACCTCCGATCCGGTGCGTCCGGTGTTCCTGACCTTCGACGGCGAAGTGGCGCCGGGAGAGCCGTTTGCACATATGGTTGCCAACAGGGTGCTGAATGGCGCCTTGCGGGCCAATGCGGAAAAACTCGGCATCGACATCATCGAAGGCGTCGCCGTGCAGGGTTTCGAGACCAACGGCGCCGGCATCACCGTGCACCTCGCCGACGGTGCGACGCTGAAGGCCCGGCTGCTGGTCGCCGCCGACGGCGTCAACTCCAGGCTGCGCGACATGGCCGGCATCAAGACGGTGAAGTGGGAGTATGGCCAGTCCGGTATCGTCTGCACCGTGGCACATGAACGCCCACACAATGGCCGTGCCGAGGAGCATTTCCTGCCGGCGGGACCCTTCGCCACACTGCCGCTCAAACCCGGCGAGGACGGCACCAACCGCTCGTCGATCGTCTGGGTCGAGCGCTCGCAGGATGCCGAGAAGCTGGTGGCCGGTGACGATCTCGTCTTCGAACACGAACTCGAACAGCGTTTTGGCCTGAAGCTTGGCGAGATCCGCGTTGCTGACAAGCCGCGCGCCTGGCCGCTCGGCCTGACCATCGCGCGTGCTTTCGTCGCACCGCGCATTGCGCTCGCCGGCGATGCCGCCCACGGCATCCACCCGATCGCCGGCCAGGGTCTCAATCTCGGTTTCAAGGATGTCGCCGCGCTTGCCGAGGTGATCGTCGAGGCCGACCGGCTCGGCCAGGACATCGGCGCGCTCGACGTGCTTGAGCGCTACCAGCAGTGGCGCCGCTTCGACACGGTGCAGATGGGCGTCACCACGGACGTGCTGAACCGGCTGTTTTCCAACGACATCGGCCCGCTCCGCACCGTCCGCGACATCGGCCTTGGCTTGGTCGAACGCATGCCGCGCCTCAAGGAATTCTTCATCCGCCAGGCATCGGGGTTGTCCGCCGGCACGCCAAGACTGTTGAAGGGCGAGGCGATCTGAGCGCTGTCGCTCAATTGACTTCGAAGCCGAGCTTCTGCCGCAGTCGCAATATCCTCTGGTCGGATATCTCCAGGCGTTTCTCGCCGCCCTGCGCCGCCCGGTTGACCATCTGCAGCAGATCGTTGCGCTCGGCGACATCGAGGCGTTCGCGCAGGAACGGCGCCAGCTTGTCGATGACAATTGTGGTGTCGTCGATCTGTGACGCCGCCCATTTGGCGTAGACCACCGCTTCGTCCGTTTTCTTCTTGTCGGCAATCTCGGAAATCACCGCGCGAATGACGGCCTCGCGCTGCGGCAGGATCGGCCCGTTCTCGGAGACGATGGCGGTGATGAGCGTTGCCGCCGCTACGACCGGATCATCGATCGCCGTCAGCGGCGACAGGGCCGCCTGCTTGCGCAGCTTCTTGCGGCGGATGTTGCCCTGCACGCGCCCGACGACGTCCGCAACCTCGCGAGCCGCATCGTTCATCGCCTTCATCCGATACCACCAGAACGCCGCCGCGCCCAACACGCCAAGGATAGCAATCAAGAACGGCATGCCGACATCCCCCCAAATCCTGGCGACGATAGGAGAACTCTCGCCTTGCTTCAACGCGCAAAAGTTGCGCACGAAACCGACCCGGAACGTCGGCTCAGCCAGACGCCCGGTTTCGAAGCGGCCGCAACGCATGGCAGGCTCTATGACCCCGGTATGTCGTAGACCGCCCGGACCTCGATCGTGCCGAGTTCGGCCAGCGGAATACCGGCGGCAATATCCAGCGCCTCTTCGAGATTTTCAGCCTCGATCATGACGAAACCAAGCAGTTGCTCCTTGGTCTCAGTGAAGGGGCCGTCTGTGACCAGCCGCTTGCCCTTGCGCCGCCGCACGGTTTTGGCTGTCGTCACCGATTGCAGCGCCTGCGCGACGATCAGCAGGCCCTTCTCCTCCAGCGATCGGTCGTAGGCCAGCGAATCGGCGTCGAGCTTGGCCGACCCTGCCGGGGTCAGCGCGTGAAGATCCTTTTCCTCACCATAGACCAGACAGACATATTTCATTTCCAGCTCCCTTGCTGCGGTGAACCATAGGATGCGGTGACGAGGGTGTCAGCGTTGCCCCTGACCGCGGCTGCATGGTCGAGAAGGCATGCCGCGATGCCGATGATGGCAACCGCCGCCAGAAGCCGGCCAAAGCCGGACCCCGGCGGATGCAGCCAGAAGTCTTCTCGTCGCCCGGCCTTGCAGCCTGCGCCTCTCCAAAGTGCGAAAAACAGATTGTCCATGTGAACCTCCATCCGGCCACAAAACCCGTGGCCGCCCGCAGGACGGGCGAGGGGGACCAAAGTCGACATTTTTGCACCTGCATTTTTTCAGAAAAGATTTGACCACCATCGCCGACACCGTGCCGTGGTTCAAAGTGCGCAGTGGCCTTCGCGCCCGCGCGCGCTATAGTTGACCGGAAGCCGGGCTCAGCCCCGACAACAAGTCACGACAACCCAGCCACGACAACCAAGGAGGAATTCATGGACCGCACCGCAAACGCCGTCTGGAAAGGCAATCTGAAAGAGGGCAAGGGCACGCTCGACACCCAGAGCGGAACCCTGAAGGGCACGCCCTATTCGTTCAAGGCGCGCTTCGAGGACGAGAGCGGCAAATCCGGCACCAACCCTGAAGAGCTGATTGCCGCCGCGCACGCCGGCTGCTTTGCCATGCAGTTCTCGCATTTCCTGGCCGAGAACGGCACGCCTGCCACCGAACTCGATGCCAAGGCGGTGGTGACGCTGGTTCCAGGCACGGGGATCACCGGCAGCGCCCTCACCGTGGTCGGCAAGGTGCCGGGCATCGATGCTGCGAAATTTGGCGAGTTGGCCGAAAAGGCCAAGGCCGGCTGCCCGGTGTCGAAGGCGCTCGGCGCCATAAACGTATCGCTCGACGCCAAGCTCGGCTGAGAACGCTGCATCCGGTGTGAAGACCCGGCGCGAACGCTCAGGCGCGCGCCGGGACCTACGCGCCCAGCGCGTCTAGCCGGGCGCGGAGTGCGGCGACTTCCTGCTCCAGCGCCTCCAACCGTACCTCCAGGTCGGAAGCAGGCAGGGCCGATGCACTCCGCTGTGCCGAAAGGGCTGCAACGTCCATTGGGCCGCTGAGGAGATGCACGTAGCGGTCCTCGCGCTGGCCCGGTCCGCGCGGGATTTCCTGGATGAGTGGCGGTCGGCGGCCGATCAGCATGTCGAGCTCGGCGCGCAGATCTTCGATCGATGAGAACCGTGCCATGCGCTCGGTGCGCGCCGACAATTCATGGGCCGTCTGCGGCCCGCGCAGCAAGAGCAGGCCGATCAATGCGGTCTGCGGCGTGGTCAGCGAGAAGCGCTGCGCCATCTGGTGCTCGTATCGCTCGACGCGCGAGCCGAACATCTGCCGCACCAGCCCCTTTTGTTCGAGCAGCTTCAGCCCCCGGTGCACCTCGGCCTGTTCCAGCGCCATCACCGGCTCGCGCGCCGTCTTCTGGTTGGCGGCGGCCAGTGCTGCATTGAGCGTCAGCGGATAGACATCCGGCGTCAGCTCCTTCTTCTCGATCAGGCAGCCGAGCACGCGGGCTTCGACGGGATTAAGGATGGGAAGGTCTTCGCTCATGGCTCTCTCATACCCGAAGCTCCCGATACCATAGCTGTTCGCGAAACGTCTCCTACTTTCGATCGACGGATGTAGCTATGGAGCGTCACACCTTTCAGTCCTTTTTCTCGCATCGGGGCGATAGCTAGCATGGGACATATGCACTAGCGCGCTTCGGCACTCATGCAATATCGCCCAAAAATTGGCTCCGATTTCTGGGAGAACGACATGCATGAAGACAAAAGCTTAAAGCGCATCAGTCCCAGGCCCCGCAGCCTTCCGCTCCGGTTTCGGCTGCCAGAATGATCTGACCAGCACATCCTCGGCATGGATCGCGTCGTCGAACCGGGCCTGTCCAAGTTCCTGGGCCAGCGTCGGTCGATCACCGAGCAGCGAGACGCCAAAAGCGGCCTGGCCATTGGGAGGCGGCACGCCCAGCGCGTCCAGGATGGTGGGAAATATGTCAATCGTGCCCGAAAGCCCGGTGTGCGTTTTGGCAGGAACGCCAGCCCCCGACAGGGAGAAGAAGTTGCGTCGCTCATGCGTGTTCAGGCGATCCGTAACTTTGCTCGGCGCGCTGAGATGGTCGCTTTGCAACGCCAGGACGGTATTGGCCATCAGACCTTCGGCCTCGGCTTTGTGAATGAAGTCCGCGATGAGCATGTTCGTGCATTTCACGGCATGGAGAATGTTGGGGGTTTGTGGAGACAGTCCCGTCTTGCCGATACATTTGTCGGTGAGGTAGCCGTCCATCGCATGCCCACCACTGACGGCGATCGTCAGCGAGAACGGTTTGCCGTCCCGCTGCGCGCGCCGCAAAACGTCAAGGCTCAAATCGAGAACTTCGGCGTCATCGGCGCCAAAGGCGCTGCCGCGCCCGGCGACGGCAGCCACGACTTGGGATCCCCCAAAAAGCGATGAATAGCCATGGGTGGAATAGAATGTCCCCTGGCCGGTGAAGCTGAGCGCCCAACCGGTGACAAAGTTCTGCTGATAGCCCCGCGCCTTCAGGACATCGCCCAGGCAGGTCAGGCCTGGCAGGAACTGCGAATTCTCCTCCAGGTACTGGCGCGTCGTGAAGAACGTTATCAGCAGCGGCGTTCCGCAGTTCGCAGCGACCATCCCTGAGATGGAGTTGTTGGTGTAGGCAAGTTGCACCATGTTGGCCGCCGAAACACCCCGCCTCTCGAATTCGAGTAGCGGCCCCATGACGTCGCCGAACTCCTCGTCCATGTAGGTGCGCTCGGCGCTCTCGATGAAAATATGAATGAGGTTCTTTGGCCCCGCGGTGGCGGACGCTGCTTCTGCCTCCGGCTCTGTCAGAGAGCTGATGTCGACGAACCGCTTGGATAGGAAATCATGCAGCGGGTTGGGGTGGATCGCGGCGGCAATCGGCCGTGTCAGCATCGGGTTTGCCGCCAGGAAGAACGCCATCAGGGCGACATCCAATCCTCTTGTCAGCGTGCCGCGCGCCTTCAGGGCGCCGAGACCGAAAAGAACGACGAGAATGACCAGCATCGTGTTTCCGGTATTCCACAAATAGTCAAAAACGACACCAGGCGTGAGCATCCCGGCGCCGGCATGCATGAACATCGCACCCCAGTCAAAATAGCCAAAAACACTTTCGAGATAGACATAGACAAGGAAGAGAAAGCAGGGAATGAGCGAAAAATAGAGCCTGAACCACCTGCTTTCTCGCTGATCCGCCCTCTTGTCCCGGAGCCCGTCAAGCAAGACAAGCGCGACCAAAACCCCCAGGCCGAGAGCCGCAAGCAGCCCCTTCTCCTGAAAATAGATCAGCGACACAAGCCAGGTGAGCGATCCCACTGTTGTGACGCTGATCAATGACCCGGATACCGAATACCCATTCACGGTGAAGCCGCGCATCATTTTGCACCCGAACGACGCTCTGGGAAGTGAATATCGGGGACCACTTAAAACTATACTAAGACAATACCGAGCCGCCTTGCGTATCCAGCAATCAATTACTTGCGATATCGCTAATATATGCCGCCAAGACTCCCTCGACTCCAGACTAGCGAACGAGATGTTTGGAAAAATGAAAAATGATCGGGCGCGGCCGGCGGCCGCCTGACAAGAGCAGGCTAAGCGAGGCGGACCGCTGCGCAGTCAGCGAGAACTGCCGAGCCATCTGAGCTGATCGCGTTCGACACGCGAGCCGGACATCAGCCGCACCAGCCTTTCTGCTCAAGCAGTTGGGCGCTTGGAGCATCCCCGCCGGCTGCCATCACCGGCTCCCGCCGTCTTCTGGGTGGCAGCGGCTCCGCATTGAGCGTCAGCGGATCCGACGGCAGCCCCTTCTTTCGACCAGCGAACCAGGTCTTCGATCAGAAGGACTGCCTTGGCCCCGCTAAACCCTTCTCTCCACCATCATCTTCTTGATCTCGGCGATCGCCTTGGCCGGGTTGAGGCCCTTGGGGCAGGTTTGCGCGCAGTTCATGATGGTGTGGCAGCGATAGAGCCGGAACGGGTCTTCGAGATTGTCGAGCCGCTCGCCCTTGGCCTCGTCGCGGCTGTCGATCAGCCAGCGATAGGCCTGCAAAAGCGTTGCCGGGCCGAGATAGCGGTCGCCGTTCCACCAGTAGCTTGGGCACGAAGTCGAGCAGCACGCGCACAATATGCACTCGTAGAGCCCATCGAGCTTCTCGCGGTCCTCATGGCTTTGCAGCCATTCCTTGGCCGGCTCCGGCGACACCGTCTTCAGCCAGGGCTGGATCGAGGCGTGCTGGGCATAGAAATTGGTGAGGTCCGGCACCAGGTCCTTGACCACCTGCATATGCGGCAGCGGGTAGACCTTGACGGCGCCGGAAATGTCGTCGCAGCCCTTGGTGCAGGCCAGCGTGTTGGAGCCGTCGATGTTCATGGCGCAGGAGCCGCAAATGCCTTCGCGGCAGGAGCGCCGCAAGGTCAGCGTCGGATCAATCTTGTTCTTGATCCACAGCAGCGCGTCGAGCACCATCGGCCCGCAATCGTCCATGTCGACGAAGTAGGTGTCGATGCGCGGGTTCTCGTCATCGTCCGGCGACCAGCGGTAGATGCGGTACTCGCGCAGATTGGTGGCGCCCTCCGGCTTCGGCCAGGTCTTGCCCTGCTGGATCTTCGAGTTCTTGGGAAGCGTCAGTTCGACCATTACCTGCGGTCCTTTCGGATGACGAGCTTCAGCCCGGACCAGATTTCATTGACGGCGGCGACCTTGACGTCAACAAGGTCGCGCTTCAGCGCCTCGGCGCGGACAACGCCCTCGGTGACGTCGGTGGCCACCTTCGATGCCTTCTTTGGCCAGGACACCCAGACCATGCCGTCGCGCTTGATCGCCGCCTCGACATCGCCGAGGCGATCCTCGATCTCGACACGCTGCCGGGTGAAGGCATGGACGGCGTCATACTTCAGGGTCGTTCCCGAAATCCGCGACCAGTCTGCCAGCCGGTCGACTTGAGCGAAGTCCATGGATTCGGCGAGATCGCTGAGGTCGTCGGGGAGCGCGATGAAAGCGGCGGTCATGCCGTGCTTCAGGCCGAGCTTGGCCGGAAGGGGCGTGCCGGAATATCCCGAGGCCGCCAGCGCCATCGTCAATACACCCTGGCCTTCGGCGCGATCTTGGCGAGGCTGATGCCGCCGTCCTTTTCCGCCAGCTGCGGCTCGGTGTGCACCGGCCGATAGGAGAGCGTCACCTTGCCGTCATCGCTGAGCCGCGCCAGCGTGTGCTTGCGCCAGTTGGCGTCGTCGCGGGCGGAAAAATCTTCCCGCGCGTGCGCGCCACGGCTCTCCTTGCGCGCCGCGGCGCCGTAGACCGTGGTGATGGCGTTGGCCATCAGGTTTTCCAGCTCCAGCGTCTCGACCAGGTCGGAGTTCCAGATCATCGAGCGGTCGTACACTTTGATGTCCTTGAGCTCGCTCCAGATCTGCGAAATGCGCTTGCAGCCACTGTCCAGCGATTCCTGCGTGCGGAACACCGCCGCATCTTCCTGCATAGCCTTCTGCATCTTCTCGCGCAGCACCGCCGTCGGCGTCGAGCCATTGGCGTGGCGAAGCCGGTCGAAGCGGTCCATGATCTTTTCGACCGAGGCCTCGTTGGGCGAAGGGATCGCCGAATTGCGGTCGATCACCTGGCCGGCCCGGATCGCCGCCGCGCGGCCGAACACCACCAGGTCGATCAGCGAGTTCGAGCCGAGCCGGTTGGCGCCATGCACCGAGGCGCAGCCGGCTTCGCCGACCGCCATTAGGCCGGGCGACACCTTGTCCGGGCTCCTGGCCGTCGGGTTGAGCACTTCGCCCCAGTAATTGGTTGGCACGCCGCCCATATTGTAGTGCACCGTCGGCAGCACCGGGATCGGCTCCTTGGTCAGGTCGACGCCGGCAAAGATCTTTGCCGATTCCGAAATGCCCGGCAGCCGCTCATGCAGGACGGCCGGATCAAGGTGGTCGAGATGCAGGAAGATGTGGTCCTTCTTCGGGCCGACGCCGCGGCCCTCGCGGATTTCCAGCGTCATGCAGCGCGAAACGACGTCGCGCGAGGCAAGGTCCTTGGCCGACGGCGCGTAGCGCTCCATGAAGCGCTCGCCCTCGGAATTGACGAGATAGCCGCCCTCGCCGCGCGCGCCTTCGGTGATCAGGCAGCCGGCGCCATAGATGCCGGTCGGGTGGAACTGCACGAACTCCATGTCCTGCAGCGGAAAGCCGGCACGCGCCGCCATGCCGCCACCGTCACCGGTACAGGTATGCGCCGAGGTGGCCGAGAAATAGGTGCGGCCATAGCCGCCGGTCGCCAGCACCACCATCTTGGCCGAGAAGCGGTGGATGGTGCCGTCGTCGAGATTCCAGGCGACGACGCCGGTGCAGGTGCCGTCCGGCTCCATGATCAGGTCAAGCGCGAAATACTCGATGAAGAACTGCGCATTGTGCTTCAGCGACTGGCCGTAGAGCGTGTGCAGCATGGCATGGCCGGTGCGGTCGGCGGCGGCGCATGTGCGCTGCACCGGCGGGCCTTCACCGAAATTCATCATCATGCCGCCGAACGGCCGTTGATAGATCTTGCCCTCTTCGGTGCGCGAGAACGGCACGCCGTAATGTTCGAGTTCATAAACCGCGGCGGGCGCCTGCTGGACCATGTATTCCTGCGCGTCGATGTCGCCCAGCCAGTCCGAACCCTTGACGGTATCGAAGAGATGCCATTGCCAATTGTCGGGACCCATATTGGCAAGCGAAGCGGCAATGCCGCCTTGCGCCGCCACAGTGTGCGAGCGCGTCGGGAACACCTTGGTGATGCAGGCGGTGCGCAGGCCCTGTTCGGCCATGCCGAGCGTGGCGCGCAGGCCGGCGCCGCCGGCGCCGACGACCACCACGTCGAACTTGTGGTCGACAAAGGTGTAGCCTGCCATGTTGGCTTGTTTCGCGTCCTTGGCCAACTCAGCCTCCGAATGTCAGCTTGAGCAGGGCGAAGATCGAGGCGACGCCGACCGCTATTGTGAAAAATGTGTTGAGCGCGATCAGCGCCAGCTTCATGCCTTCGCCATGCACGTAATCCTCGATGATCACCTGCATGCCGAGCCGCATATGGGTGAGCCCGGAGACGAGCACCAGGGCCATCACCAGCGCCACGAACGGATTGGCAAGGGCTGCCCGCACATGCTCATGGTCAGCGCCGTTGAGCGCGATCAGGAAACCGACGAAGAACAGCGTCAGCGGGATGTTGGCGATCGCGGTCAGGCGCTGGCGCCAGAAATGTCCGGTGCCCTCGCGGGCGGAACCCAGGCCGCGAACCTTCGCCAGCGGCGTGCGCATGTCGGAGTTGTTGCCGCTCATGATCAGGCCCCTCGCGCCATGTAGCCGGCGATCCAGATCAGCAGCGTGAGCAGGATCGAGCCGACCAGCGTCGCCCAGGCGATCTTCGAGGCCGTGTGCTTTTCGAGACCGGCGCCGGTGTCCCAGACCAGATGGCGCACACCACCCAGCATGTGATGCATCAGCGCCCAAGTGTAACCGAACAGGATCAACCTGCCGAGCCAGGTGCCGAAGGCCCAGTTGACCCAATCAAAGGTCGCCTGCGAGCTTGCCGCCGCCATCAGCCACAGGGCGACCAGCAGCGTGCCGAAATACAGCGCGCCGCCGGTGATGCGATGGATGATCGACATCGTCATGGTGATCGGCGGCCGGTAGATCGTCAGATGCGGCGAGAGTGGCCGTTCACGTCTGGCAAATTCGCGGGTGGCTGGTGATTTGCTCATGGCTCCCCCAGTTCGACGTCCGGAGCCGCGATGGAAAGCGGCATTTGCCGCCTTATGTATGACTTCGGACAGCCGGTTTCTAATGCTCTTTTTGCACCGCGTCAAAGCCAGAAAATCGTTTTGGAAACGTCATTTAGTCTGACAAAAAGGCAGGCTCGGGCTTCAATCGATTAGGGGCTGATGGCCCGCAGCCGGCTCTGTATCGCTGCAGTGCAGCATACGCTGCTCATTAGCCGTGCGGCCTGTCGCTTGCAGGTCTGCGGCGTCGAGCCCCTCTTCATCACCAGCGCCTCACGCCCGTCGATCACGATTGCGTTATGTGTGGCGGCCTCCTGGTAGCGGCTGGACTGGTTGGCGGGCGACGCCGCAAACTCTTCAGTCGCGCCATCCGGCTCGATCACACGCAACGATGAGCCGAGATTCTGAATGGTGATCGCGCTGCCATTGCCGCATCCATAGGTTGCCGTACCCACAGTGGATCGCGGCGCGGTGAGGTCGGTGGTGATCTTGGTTGAAGCTGCCGGGGGCGCCGCGGCTGCGATGGGTTGCTGAGCCGGCGCAGGCGAGACGACGGTATTGGCCGCTTTCGGTGCGCTGCCCTGTGGCACACAGGCAGCAACGATAACGAGCAACGGGAAAACAGACACCCAAATCGGCCGGCGTAGCGCCATATGCTGTCCTCCCGCGCGGCAAACCAGCCGCGATGCTCTGCCAAGATCAAGGTCATCCCGACGCCGGGACGGACACCGGCGCGATGGTGCGGTCAAGCATGGCCGAATGATGGCCACAGGGTTTTCCATCCAGTCGGATATTAACGGATATTAACCATGTTTACCGAGACATCGCCGCGAAACGCGTCAGCCTCTTAACAAAGGTTAAGAAAGGGTTAATTTCTGATTCGAGGAAGCTTTCCTCAAGACACGGAGGACGCCATGCGTTCGAATTCGGGCAGATCGCGCCTTGCGGCGCTCATAATGGCGGCCTCGGTCGTCGGCCTTGCAGCGCCAGCGCTCGCCGGCGCGCGGCATCAGGATCGCGTCTACGCCGATTCCTTCGGCAATCTCGTCATCGACAGCGCCGCCGGCTACAAGCGCATCCTCGTCGGCGAAGGCAGGCTGGCCAAGCAATTGTCCGACTACACCAGCGCCGGCCAGCCCAAGGTGATCTACGAGAACGAAGCCGACGAAATATCAGGCTACAGCGATTGCTACCGGCCGCCGGTGCTGGTGAAGGGCCGCTCCTATATGTACGGCCTCTCCGACGGCGAGATGCCCGAACTCAGCCCCTGCCGCTAGCTCCCATTCCGGCTGACGACCAGTTGCCGGCCGGCCCGGCGGAGACGCGCACGCAATCGCGCCCGGCATTCTTGGCCTGATAGAGCGCCTGGTCGGCGCGCCGCATCAGATCGGCAAAGTCTTCGCTCGGATGAAGTTCGGCGACACCGAAGCTCGCGGTGCAGCGGTTGTCCGCCGGCAACCCGTCGATGGGCAGCGCGCCGAAAGCGCTGCGCGTGCCCTCGGCGAACAGCCGCGCGGCGGCAAGGTTGGTTCCCGGCAGGATGATGGCGAACTCCTCGCCGCCGATGCGGCCGGCGACATAATGCCCGGCGGCGGCTTCGCGCAGGAAGCCTGCGAAAGTCTCGATCACCCGGTCGCCGGACGCATGGCCGAAACTGTCGTTGACGCTCTTGAAATGATCGAGATCGGCGATGACCAGCGCGACCGGCACGCCTTGCCGCATCGCGCCCAGCACCGCCAGCTCCGCATGGCGGGTGAAGCCGCCGCGGTTGAGCAGGCGCGAAAGCGTGTCCGTCTCCGATTTCGACGTCACTTCGGCGAGCACGTCGCGAACCAGGATGGCCAGCATCAGCAGCGCCAGCGCCAGCGCAAAGACAGTGCCGAGCGATTGCGACACCAGCGCGTAGTTGCTTTGCAGATAGGCCTGCGGATTGGCGCCCCAGCCGCCAAGCGCATGCGCGATGAACGGCTTGGAGGCAAACTGCAGGCCGCTGGCCGCCAGAACGGCCATCAATATGCGATCGAGACGGGCGGGCCTTTGCCTCGATGACCAGACGATGGCCAGCCCGATGAATTGCATGACCGCATAGGGAAGCTGGTAGGCCATCATGCGGACCAGCGACTGGCGCTGCAGGTCTTGCACGAAATACACAGCTATGGTGGTGGCGACGAGGAACAACAGCATCGGCTTCCAGGGCGGCGCCACGCCGTATTTGCGGGCAAGCCCGCCATTGAACGCAATGGTGGCGCAAAGGAAGACCGCGAAGGCGGCAACGACCGGGAGCCGCGCGTCACTGAAAGCGGGAATGCTGAATTCGATGGCCGAATAGGCCATGCCCAGCAGATAGCCAAATGCCAGCCAGCGCGCCGGTGCGCGGCCGACATCATGGAAGGCGACCGCCATGAAGGACGCCGCCAGCAGGCCGGCTACCGACAAATTGATCAACAGGATGAAGTTGGCGCCGCTCATGTTCTTCCCGCACCCGCGCCAACAGCTAAGCATCGACGGGCGAAGAAGACGTTAACGCCGGCACGGCACGGCCGGATCAGCCCACCTTGAGCGGCTCCGGCACGAACGCCGTCTCCGGCCGCTCATAGGACAGGCGCACACTGTCGCGGCCGTTCTTCTTGGCCTTGTAGAGCGCGTCGTCGGCACGGCGCATCAGCGGCTCCAAAGCCTCGTCGCCGCTGCGGGCCGCCACGCCGAAGCTGGCTGTCACCTTCGTCCCGGCGGGGAGCCCGTCGACGTGGCCGGCCGAATAGAGCGTGCGCACCGCCTCGGCGAACAGCCGCGCGGCGGCGAGGTCGCTGAGCGGCAGCAGCACGGCGAATTCCTCGCCGCCGATACGCCCGGCAACACCGCGCGTGCCCGCCGCCGACCGAAGCTTGGCGGCGAAGTCGGCGATCACGCGATCGCCCGCCGCATGCCCGTGCACATCGTTGAGCGCCTTGAAATGATCGAGGTCGGCCAGCACCAGCGCGACCGGGAACCGGGCCGAGGCGCAGTGCCGCAGCAGCAGCATGCCTCGCTCCTCGAAGCCACGCCGGTTGAGCAGGCCCGACAGCGGATCGGTATAGGTTTCGGTCTTCAGCGCCTTCATCACGTCGAGGGCCGCGGCGGAGAACAGGCACAGTGCAATGAGCAGCGACAGCAGTGCATGCGATAGCAGCGCGGTCGTCCAATAGGACGAGCCATAGAACCCGTCATAGCCGGTGAAGGGCCCATGCGCGATGACGACGACAAGGGTGCGCACGAAGAAGTTGACGCCCGACAGCAGCGACAGCACGAACAGGATGTTTTCGGTCGGACCGTTGCGGCGCACCGGGCGCAGTTCGGCGGCGACCAGAAGGCTGATCCCGCCGAAAGCGAAATTCATCGCCAGAATGCGCCAGGTGAGATCCGGCGCGACGAACAGGAACCAGCATAGCGACGCCAGGCCGCCGCCTGCCAACACGCCGATCCCCACATAGGGCACCTTGCGGCCATAGCGGTGGACGATGGCGCTGGACAGGCAGCAGCCGGCGATGGTGAAGCAGATGTTCGACGCCAGCTTGGTCAGCGGCATGCCGATCGGCAAGGTGAAATACTGCAGCAGAAAGCCGACCGCCGAGAGACCGTAGCTGATCCCCAGCACGGCCAGATAGGGGCGGTGGCGTTGATAGGACCATAGCACGAGGAACGCGGCGCCGAGCGCCAACGCGATCGTCGGGTTGAGCAGCGCTATGAGCAGACCCGTGTCCAAACGACTGTAATTTCCCCACTTACGTCGGGGAAGACCTTAGAGCGCAAGCCCAAACAAGCGGTTAAGCGAAAGCGAACATGTCGACGAACTGGATGAAAAAGGCCCCGGAGCCGCAAAGCGGTCCGGGGCCTGGTCTGTGTTCGAAGCTGGGCGCTCCGGAGTTACTTCCACTCGCGGATGTCGACGAAGTGGCCGGCGATCGCCGCCGCCGCCGCCATCGCCGGCGACACCAGATGGGTGCGGCCCTTGAAACCCTGCCGGCCCTCGAAATTTCGGTTCGAGGTGGAGGCGCAGCGCTCATGCGGTTTCAGCCGGTCGTCATTCATGGCCAGGCACATCGAGCAGCCCGGCTCGCGCCAGTCAAAGCCGGCGGCGACGAAGATCTTGTCGAGGCCTTCGGCTTCCGCCTGTTCCTTGACCAGGCCAGAGCCCGGCACGATCATCGCATCGACATGCGGGCTGACCGTCTTGCCTTCGACCACTTTGGCGACGGCGCGCAGATCCTCGATGCGCCCATTGGTGCAGGAACCGATGAAGACGCGGTCGAGCGTGATGTCGGTGATCTTGGTCCCCGGCGTCAGACCCATATAGTCGAGCGCACGCTGCTTGGAGGTGCGCTTGTTCTCATCGGTGATGTCGTCCGGGTTCGGCACGATGCCTTGCACCGATACAACGTCCTCGGGCGACGAGCCCCAGGAGACGATCGGCGGCAGCTTGGCCGCGTCGAGCACGATCACCTTGTCGAAATGCGCGCCCTCGTCGGACTGCAGCGTCTTCCAATATTCGAGTGCCGCATCCCAGGCCGCGCCTTTCGGAGCGCGCGGCTTGTCCTTGACATAGGCGAAGGTCGTCTCGTCGGCTGCGATCAGGCCGGCGCGCGCGCCTCCTTCGATCGACATGTTGCAGATCGTCATGCGGCCTTCCATCGACAGCGCACGGATCGCCTCGCCGGCATATTCGATGACATAGCCGGTACCGCCGGCAGTGCCGATCTCGCCGATGATGGCCAGGATGATGTCCTTGGCGGTGACACCTTCCGGCAACTGGCCGTCGACACGCACCAGCATGTTCTTGGCCTTGCGCTGGATCAGCGTCTGCGTCGCCAGAACATGCTCGACCTCAGATGTGCCGATGCCATGCGCCAGCGCGCCGAAGGCGCCGTGGGTCGAGGTGTGGCTATCGCCGCAGACGATGGTCATGCCGGGCAGAGTAAAGCCCTGCTCCGGACCAATGATATGAACGATGCCCTGGCGGATATCGTTCTCGGAATAATATTCGACGCCGAAATCCTTGGCGTTTTTGGCCAGCGCCTCGACCTGGATGCGGCTTTCCTCGTTCTTGATGCCGAACTTGCGCTCGGGCGAGGTCGACACATTGTGATCGACCACGGCCAGCGTCTTTTCCGGATGCCGGACTTTTCTGCCGGTCATGCGCAGGCCTTCGAAGGCCTGCGGGCTGGTCACTTCATGGACGAGGTGGCGGTCGATGTAGAGCAGGCAGGTGCCGTCGTCCTGGCGGTCGACGACATGGTCGTCGAAAATCTTGTCGTAGAGGGTGCGCGGTGCGCTCATGTGCGTAAATCCGTCGATATGAGAATGGGAAAGAGCAGACGCCTGACTTTCGGCCCGGCGAAACGACCTGGATAGGTCGGCCTAGGTAAGTCGGCTGGTCAGCGCCCCGGACACGCGCGCGGAGAAGCGCGACGGCAGGCGTTTCCTGTCCTGCAGCACGAACCCCTTGTAGGCCGGATCGCCAAAAAGCTCTTCCATGGCGTGGCTCATACCAATGTTTTGGGTTTTCGGCAATTGCGGCGTTCAGCGCCGAGACGGTTGAGGGGTGTTGGAGTGCTGGCGGTGCCAAGCTGGAACACCCCTCATCCGACCTCGCTTCGCGGGGCCACCCTCTCCCGCAAGGGGAGAAGGGAAGTGGGGTCACAACACTTCAAACACAAAGGTCTTCACCAGCGCGTCAGGCTCGGCGATGGCGTAACACCTAAACCAAGAGCTTTCCTCGACCGGGCGCCATTTCCTCGCCTGCTCCAGTTCGTCGAACACTGCCTGGAAGCCGCCGCTTTCGAACACCTGGTCGCGCACGGTGAAGATGGCATGGCCGCCCTCGCGGGTGATGCGCACCAACTCGTGCAGGCCCGATGCCGGCGCATGGCTGATGGTGAACACGCCGGTCGAAAAGAAGGCGCGGAAATACCCGTCCGGCCATGGCAGCTTCCCGCCCAGCATCGCCTGTTTCAGCTCGCTGTAGGCATTGCGGCTGCCGGCGATCTTCAGCATGTCGTCGGAAAGGTCGAGCCCGGCAATGTCGCGGTAGCCGAGCGCCTTCAGCGACGGACCTGACAGGCCGGTGCCGCAGCCGGCATCGAGCAATGGTCCATCGCCCGCCGGCACATGCCGCGCTACCCAGGCGGTGATCAGGAACGGCAGGAGATAACCGAGCGAGGCGGTCTCGCTGTCATAGGTCGCGGCCCATGCGGCATAGGCCTCCGCCAGAGCTTCCGGCGTGTCGGCCGTATAGACGGAATCCAGCGCCGCATTGGCTTTGTCGACGATCATGGAACCTCCTCAACGAGAATGCTCAGGGATCGTAACGCTGTCTTCGCCGAAAAACTATTCCTCGTGCTGACGGCGCAACCGCCGTTCCAGCGCCCGCAGCGCCAGCGACAGGCCGACGGTCAGGATGAGATAGATATAGGCGACGATCGAATAGGTCTCGAAGAAGCGGAACGAACCGGCGGCATAGACCTTGCCCATCTGGGTGATGTCGGCGACGCCGAGCACCGAGACCAGCGAGGAATCCTTGACCAGTGCGACGAAATCATTGCCGAGCGGTGGCAGGATGGTGCGGATCGCTTGCGGGAATACGATCAGCCGGAAGCGTTGCGCCCGGCTCAGCCCGAGTGCCTTCGCCGCTTCGATCTGGCCCTTCTCCACCGCCTGGATGCCGGCCCGGAAAACCTCCGAGATGAAGGCCGAATAGCCGATGGTCAGCGCCATGATGGCGCGCCACAACAGCGACACGTCGCGCACCAGCAACTCGCCGAACAGGCCGGCGCTTTGCAGCGGCGCGGTCAGCGCGTTCCAGGCCGCGACGAAGGCCGGCGCACCGGCAAAGGCGATCCAGAACAACAGCACCAGGATCGGCACGCCGCGGATGATCTCGACATAGAAGCGAGCGATCTGCCGCAGCCAGCGCGAGCCGGACATTCCCATCAGCGCGATGCCGAGCCCAATGGCTGACGCCAGCACAAAGGCGATCACGGTAACGAAGATGGTGATGCCGATGCCCTTGGCGACCGTGGCGAAAACCTGGGCGTAGAGGTTGCTGGTGGCGACGAAGACGGCCACCGCGACCGCGATGGCTATGGCAACGACGAGCCACCAGGGGAAGTCGGCTTTGGAGGTGGAAGCGGGGGGCATCAATGCCCAACGCTGGTGAGCAGCTGCCTTCTTGTCAACCACCCCTGTTCATTGGCGTTTGCGATTAGCGGAACCCGTAGCGACAACAGGGCCTATTGCCCCATCTTGTAGTCAAGAAACCACTTCTTGTTGAGCGCATCGAGGGTGCCGTCGGCCTTGAGCGACGCGATCGCCGCGTTGACCGGCTTGACCAGATCCGAACCCTTCGGGAAGATAAAACCAAAATCCTCGGTGCCGAGCGGTCCGCCGATCAGCTTCAGCTTGCCTTCGGAGGCATCGACATAGCCCTTGCCGGCGGTGCCGTCGGTCAGCACGACATCGACGTCGCCGGACTTCAGCGCCTGCACCGTCGCGCCGAAGGTCTCGAACAGCTTGATGCGCGGGTTCTGCTCATTGCCGTCGAGCACGCTGTAGACGGCGGTGTAGAAGGGCGTCGTGCCGGCCTGCGCGCCGATCAGCCCATCCTTGAAGGCGCCGAAGGTCTTGGCGTCGGTGAAGCGGCTCTCGTCGCCGCGCACCAGCATGAACTGTTCCGAGCGCATATAGGGGTCGGAGAAATCGACCTTCTCCTTGCGGTCGTCCTTGATGGTGATACCCGTCATGCCGATGTTGTACTGGTTGTCGGAAACCGCCTGGATCATCGCATCCCAGGATGTGTTCTGGTACTCGACGGCAAAATTCAGCCGCTTGGCGATTTCGTTCATCGCATCATATTCCCAGCCGATCTGCTTGCCGGTCTTGGCATCGATGAACTGCAGCGGCGGATAGGCGTTTTCGGTGACCACCACCACCTTCTTGCCGCCGAGGTCGGGCAAAGCCTGCGCGAAGGCGGCAACGGGTGCCAGAACGAGGGCAAGCAGGCCTGCCAGCAGCAGTTTCGATTTGGTCATGACACACTCCCCGGAAATTGAAGGACCCAGACATGGCCGGGCTTGTAGGAAAATCCGGCGCCGACTTTAGCTTTCCGCAAGCGTCATGCAAGACGGTGCGCTGCGTCAGCGCACGTGAAAACGGATTCCGATGCCTGCAATCCCGGGATTCCAGGACGATCCTTGCGATCCGCCGTCAATCGCGGACCGGCGCCGCGGCGCTGGCTTCACGCAAACCGTCGATCAGTCGGGTCAAGGTATGATGCAGGGATTTCAGCTCGTCGCCATCGAGCGGCGAATGGCACCGCATCGCGGCAGACACCGCTTTCGCGCCCTCGCGCAGCGCCCGGCCCTGCTGTGTCGGTTCGACCAGCACCCGGCGTTCGTCGGCGGCATCGCGCCGGCGCGTGACTAGGCCATTGCCTTCCAGGCGCTTGAGCAATGGCGTCAGCGTTGCCGAATCGAGCCCCAGCGCATCGCCGAGTTCGCCGACGGTGCGCGGTGCATGCTCCCACAGCGCCAGCATGGTCAGATATTGCGGATAGGTCAGGCCGAGCGGCTCGAGCAGCGGCCGGTAGAGCCGCGTCATCAGCCCGCTTGCCGAATAGAGCGCGAAGCACAGATGCTGGTCGAGCTTCGGTATCCCGGCGAAATCCGCCGGGACATCGATGACATCGCTTGTCTGCTTCGTGGTCATGCTGCCTTTGCCGGAAGTGCCCTGGCCGAAAGCGCCACTTCAAGGTTGCCTTTGATGGCGTTGGAATAGGGGCAAATCTGGTGCGCCGCCGATACAAGCGCTTCCGTCGCCGCCTGATCAAGACCTTTCGTTTCCGCCGCCAGGGAAACGCCAAGCACAAATCCGCCCTGCGCATTGGTGTGCAGGCTGACATTGGCCGTCACCGAAGCATCCTGCAAGGGCAGCTTCTGCTTGCCGGCGATGAAGCGCATGGCGCTTTCGAAACAGGCGGCATAGCCGGCGGCGAACAGTTGCTCGGGATTGGTCGCGCCGCCCTTGCCGCCCAGTTCCTTCGGCATGGCAAGGTCGAGGCTGAGCAGGCCATCGTCACTCTGGACATGGCCGGCGCGGCCTCCGACGGCGCGGGCTTGGGTGGAATACAATGCAGACATTTCGCTTCTCCATTTAAATCGTGCACGATTGTTTAGTACACGATATAAATTGAGTCAATTGCGGATTTCCTGCCAAACCCTTCCGGAAACGAAAAAAGGCGGCCGAAGCCGCCTTTTTGAACATGCTCGTCGAAAACCTTATTCGGCAGTGGCTGCTTCCGCTGCCTTGGCGGCTTCGGCTGCCTCGGCGGCGTCCTGGGCGGCCTTCTCGACGGCCAGAGCCTCGGCGGCTGCCACCTTCTCGGCCTCGATGCGGGCCTTCTCGGCGTTCAGCGCATCGCGCTCCTCATCGTTCAGCTTGCGGGCGCGCACGCCGGTGTTTTCCGAGATACGGGCCGACTTGCCGCGACGATCGCGCAGATAATAGAGCTTGGCGCGACGCACCTTGCCACGGCGAACGATCTCGACGCCTTCGACCATCGGCGAGTAGACCGGGAACACGCGCTCGACGCCTTCGCCGTAGGAGATCTTGCGAACGGTGAAGTTCTCCTGGAAGCCGGCGCCGGCGCGGGCTATGACGACGCCTTCATAAGCCTGGACGCGGGTGCGGGTGCCTTCGGTCACGCGGACCAGAACGCGCACGGTGTCGCCGGGCTGGAATTCGGGAAGCTTGCGCTTGGCTTCGATCTTGGCGGCCTGTTCGGCCTCGAGCTGACGGAGAATATCCATCTCAAAAGTCCACTTCTTGTTCTTCCGACAGTCAGAGCGTCCGACACTCGCCTTGCAGTTCCAATGACCGCTCGGCTATGCCCTCTGTCTCCAAGACATTTGTCTTTGAAACATCGGGCAGGGGCGACTACACCGTCATTGTTGACGGGTCCGGCAGATTCTTTCTGGCCGGTACGGGCGGGCACATACAGCTATTTCGCCGCTTTGTCACGCCTTGGCCGCGCATTTTCTGCTTGCATGGCACCATCGTAATCTTGCCGTGCCGGGTTGCGCCGCTCGTTCAGGCTTCCTAAGCCTGAAATAGCACAGTTTTGAGCGGCCGCATTCCATGTCTGTCTTCGACGCAATCCTGCTTTTTCTGGCGGGCTTTCTGTCAGGCGCCGCCAATGCGGTCGCCGGTGGCGGCACCTTCATCACCTTCGGCGCCATGACACTGGTCGGCCTGCCGCCGATCGTCGCCAACGCCACCTCCTCCGTGACACAGTTTCCAGGCTACATCACCTCGACCCTCGCCTACTCGGCCGACATCAGGCATTTCTGGCGCGGCGCGCTGCTGCTGTGCCTGATCTCGGCGGTGGGCGCGCTGGCCGGCGCGCTAATCCTGCTGGCGCTCGACAATCCCTCGTTTCGCGCCCTGGTGCCGTGGCTGCTGTTGGGCGCAACCGCATTGTTTGCAGCCGGACCCTGGCTGAAGCCGGCGCCAAAACCCGGCCATGAAGCGGCGGTGGGTTCGCTGGCCGGTTCGCTGGCGCAGTTCGTCACCGCCATCTATGGCGGCTTCTTCGGAGCCGGCATGGGCGTGATGATGCTGGCGACGCTCGGCCTGACGCAAGCCGGCGACTACCACCGGCTGAACGCTTTGAAGAACATGCTGGCCATGGTCATCGCCGCTGTCGCGATCGTCGTCTTCGTCTCGGGTGGCGTCGTCGCCTGGCCGCAGGCGATCATCATGATCCCAGGCGGCGCGCTGGGCGGCTATGCCGGCGTCTGGATCGCCAAGCGCGTGCCACAGAACGCGGTGCGCGGCTTTGTCGTCGCCGTCGGCCTGTTCCTCGCCTTCTACTATTTTGCCAAGGGGTGAGCAGCGGCAAGCAGGTCCGGACGCCTCTCGGCTGTCAGTCTCTCTGACTCCGCGCGCCGCCAGGCAGCGATCTTCTTGTGATTGCCGGAAATCAGCACTTCGGGAATCTCGCGCCCCTCGAATTCCTGCGGCCTTGTGTAGTGCGGATGTTCGAGCAGCCCATTCTCGAAACTCTCTTCTTCGCCCGATACAGCGTTGCCCATCACGCCGGGCAACAGCCGCACCACCGCATCGAGCAGCACAAGCGCTGCCGGCTCACCACCCGAGAGGATGAAATCGCCGATCGAGACTTCCTCTAATCCCCGCGCGTCGATCAGCCGCTGGTCGACGCCTTCGAAGCGGCCGCACAGGATGACTGCGCCCGGTCCGGCGGCCAGTTCGCGCACGCGCGCCTGGGTCAGCGGTTTGCCGCGCGGGCTCATCAGCAGCCGAGGCCGCACATCGCCATCCGGCGAAGCTTGATCGATCGCCCTGGCCAGAACATCGGCGCGCATCACCATGCCGGCGCCGCCGCCGGCCGGCGTGTCGTCGACGGTGCGATGGCGGTCGGTGGCGAAGTCGCGGATCTGGATCGCCTCCAGCGACCACGTGCCGGCCTCGAGCGCCCGGCCGGCCAACGACAGGCCGAGCGCGCCGGGAAACATCTCGGGGTAAAGCGTCAGCACGCAAGCTGAAAAACTCACCGGTTGCCCCCGGCATCGCTCGGTCCGCGCGGCCTTCCCTTCGGATCGAAGTCTTCCTCGCGCGGGCCACCGCCATCCTCGTCGTCGACCAGCCCGGCCGCCGCCGGATCGACGCGGACGAAACCCTCGGCGATCGACACTTGTGGTACTGCGGCTTGCGTGAACGGGATCAGCACGCCCTTGCGCCCGCCCAATGTCACATCGAGAATGTCGCCACCGCCGAAATTGTGCACGGCGACGACCTTGCCGAGCGCGGCACCCGTGTCGTCCCGGACTTCGAGGCCGACGAGGTCGGCATGGTAGAATTCGTCTTCTTCGCCGTCGTCCGGCAGCATCGAACGGTCGACGAACAGCTCCGTGCCGGCCAGCGCCTCGGCCGCATTGCGGTCGGCAACGCCCTTGAAGCGGACCACGACGACGGTGTTGGCGGGCCTGATGTCGATGATCTGGAAGGCACGGCCGTCCCTGGAATAGAGCGGGCCGTAATCGGCCAGCGCCAGCGGTTCACCGGTGAAGGTCTTCACCCGCAATTCGCCCTTGATGCCGTGGGCGGCGCCGATCACGGCCATCTGGACAGGGTTCTGGGGCTTGCTCATGGCGCGACATCCTTTGGCTTTGCTCTAACGCTCCCCGATTGTCATTTCAATGACGCGCTCTTCACCGCTTCCTAACCCGGCTGCCGGAAAATGGCCGGGCATGCATGAAACAAGGGTCGAAAGCACGCCATGCAAGAATTCCTCATCCCGGCCAAACCCGATCTGCAGGCGGCACGCGAAAGCTGGCTGAAGATGCTCGCGCGAGAACGTCGGCTGTCCCCCGAGACGGTGGAAGCCTATGAGCGCGACACGCGCCAGTTCCTGCATTTCCTCACCGGCCATTGCGGCGGCTCGCCCGGCATTTCGGACATCGCCAATCTGCGCCCGGCCGATCTGCGCGGCTTCCTCGCCGCCCGCCGCAACGCCGGTGCCGGTGCCCGCACGCTCGGCCGCGGCCTGGCCGGCATCCGCTCGCTGCTGCGTTTCCTCGAACGGCGCGGCCTTGCCAATGCAGCGGGTGCGGCAGCACTTCGCGCGCCGCGCCAGCCCAAATCGCTGCCCAAGCCGCTGACGGCAAGCGATGCCAAGCATATCGTTTCCATCGAGGGCCAATTGGCGGAAGAACCCTGGATCGCTGCCCGCAACGCCGCCGTGCTGACGCTGCTCTACGGCTCCGGCCTGCGCATTTCCGAGGCACTCGGCCTCGCCGGCGCCGATCTAGCTTCGGCGGCCGACACCGTGCTGCGCGTTACCGGCAAGGGCGGCAAGACGCGGCTGGTGCCGGTGCTGCCGGTGGCGCTGCGGGCCATTGCTGAATATCGCCGGCTCTGCCCCTATCACCTCGACCCGAAAGGCCTATTGTTTCGCGGTGCGCGCGGCGGCCCGCTCAATCCGGCCATCGTCCAGCGCGACATGGCCAAACTGCGCTCGGCGCTCAACCTGCCCGATACCGCGACGCCGCATGCCTTGCGCCATTCCTTCGCTACGCATCTGCTCGGCCGCGGCGGCGATTTGCGCACCATCCAGGAGCTTCTCGGCCACGCCAGCCTGTCGACGACGCAGATCTACACCGGCGTCGACACCGCGAGGCTGCTCGAGATCTACGAATCAGCCCATCCAAGGGCATGAAGCCTTCAATTTCGCAGTGCAGGTTAACCGTTTTGCCGCTTTTCGGTCCTAAGAAAGGACCATGAAACGCGTCATTGCCATCGCCGACCGCGCAGCGTCCGTATCGCTGAAGCTGCTTGTTGCGCTCAACGTCCTGTTTTTCCTGTCTTTCCTCGCTGTCTTGCTGTTCGCGGCCGGCAGGGCTCATGCCGAAATCCCGACCTGCACCGGCGCAGACATGCTGTCGGCCCTGCAGAAGAACGATCCGGCGGCCTACCGCAAGATCGAGACGGAAGCAGCCGGGACGCCGAACGGCAAGGGCTTGTTGTGGAAGCTGGAAAAGCCGGGCGAAAAGCCGTCCTTCCTGTTCGGCACCATGCACATGACCGACCCGCGCGTCACCACCCTGCCGCCGGACGCGCAGAAAGCCTATGACGCCGCCGGCACCATCGTCATCGAAACCACCGACGTGCTCGACAAGCAGAAGATGATGGTCGCGATGCTTAAAGAGCCGGACCTGATGATGTTCACCGATAGCACGACGCTGGCATCGTTGCTGTCGCCGGACGATGCGGCGGCCATGAACACCGCACTCGACGCGCGCGGTATCCCACCGGCAAGCGTTGCCAAGATGAAGCCGTGGATGCTGTCGGCCATGATGGCACTGCCGGCCTGCGAACTCGCCCGCCAATCCGGCGGCGCACCGGTGCTCGACGTCAAGCTGGCGGAGGGAGCAAAGGCTGCCGGCAAGCCGGTGGAAGGATTGGAGACGGCTGAAAGCCAGCTGCGCGCCATGGCCTCGCTGCCACTAGCCTTTCACATGAAGGGCCTCGTCGACACGCTGAAGCTCGGCGACAAGGTCAACGACATCAACGAAACCATGATCGTGCTCTACCAGCGCGGCGACACCGGCATGTTCTGGCCGCTGTTTCGTGCCGCCATGCCAGAGGGGCAGGACGACCCCGCGGGCTATGCGGCGTTCGAGGAAACCATGATCACCAGCCGCAACAAGGTGATGGTCGAGCATGCCGGGCCGATCCTTGCCAGGGGCAATGCCTTCATGGCGGTCGGCGCCCTTCACCTTCCCGGTCCCGAAGGCCTGGTCGAGGATTTCCGCAAGGCCGGCTATACCGTCACGCCTGTCGGACTCTAGCTTTACTTGGACAGGATCTGGGCCAGCATCGCCGGAACGACGATCCGGTGAAACGGCATGATGATCGCGAGATAGGTGCGCCCGAGCCAATTATGCGTCTTGACGATCGTCGTTGCGGCCACTTCCTGCCGGCCCATGCCGAGATCCCTGACTTCGACCAGGACCCGGAAATCGAGATGCCAATCGTCGAGGCCAAGCACGACCTTGCCGGGAAGCTGGCTGAGGAGCGGAAATATCCCGATCTTTCCGTCCGGCAACACGGCAGGTTCCAGGCCCGTCTTCAGCCGGAATGGCCTGACGGCAAGATTGCGCAGTGCTATGAGCCTGCCGACCCAGCGCGGCGTTTGCCCCAAAGCCCGTTCGGCGGCGCCGAGAGCGGTCAATGAAAGACCTTCGGTGACCAGCAGATAGCGGTCGGCGAACTGGGCGCCGGCAAGAGCGTCGTGGGCGTTCGGGACAATCTGCGCTGTGGAATTCATCGCGGCAAAATCCTCTGAATCGACCATAGCAGGCACGGACTTGGCGCGCTGCGTGGCGAAACGACGCCATTCCGGTCGCGGAAAGGCAGGATTGCCCTTGTTTTTGGCGTTTTCCAACCCTAGCGTGAAACCAGTTCAATGATTGCGCGTTGAATGGTGTTGATTGATATTTTTCATCCACGGAGGACACTTTTATGGCGAACGCACCGAATCCAAACGACCCGTTCAATTCGTCCACCAACGCTCCACGGCCAAGTAGCGGCGGCGGCGGTAGTGGTTGGCTGATTGCACTGGTCGTCGTTATTCTGGCGGTTGTCGCGTATTATGTTTTCGGAAGAAGTGGTGAGCATCCGGCACCAGCCGAGCCGCCGGCGGCCAGCACACCGGCCCCCGCGCCCGCACCGGCAGAACCGATGAAGCCGGCCGAACCTGCGCCAGCACCTGCTCCGGCCCCGGCTCCGGCTCCGGCCCCTGCACCAGCGCCCGCACCGGCCCCAGCGCCTGCGCCGGCACCTGCACCGGCCAACTGATCGGCTCGATATCAAATACGAACGGCCCGCTGAAAGCGGGCCGTTTTGTTTTGGGCGATGTCGCTACGTTCGTCATCCTCGGCTTGACCCGAGGATGACGAAGCGTTGGTTGGCTTTAGATGTGGATTGGCTTGAAGAACGTCGCCAGCGCCGCCTCCTTGACCGCTTCCGACATCGTCGGATGCGCGTGGCAGGTGCGGGCGAGATCCTCGGACGAGCCGCCGAATTCCATCAGCACAGCTGCCTCGTGGATCATCTCGCCGGCGCCGAAGCCGACGATATGCACGCCGAGCACGCGGTCGCTCGTCTTGTCGGCGAGGATTTTCACAAAACCGTCGGTGTGCAGCATGGCGCGCGCCCGGCCATTGGCGCTGAACGGGAATTTTCCGACCTTGTAGTCGATGCCGGCCTTCTTCAGCTCTTCCTCGGTCTTGCCGACCGAGGCGATTTCCGGGCTGGTGTAGACGACGCTGGGAATGACGTCATAGTTCACATGGCCGGCCTGGCCAGCAATGGTTTCCGCCACCGCCACACCCTCGTCCTCGGCCTTGTGGGCCAGCATCGGCCCGGCGATGACATCGCCGATCGCATAGATGCCGGGAACGTTGGTCCTGAGATGGCCATCGGTCTTGACGCGGCCGCGCTCATCGACCTCGACGCCGGCTTCCTTGAGCCCGAGACTGTCGGCATAGGCGCGGCGGCCGGTGGCGATCAGCACGGCATCGGCCTCGATCGTCTCGGCGGCGCCGCCCTTGACCGGCTCGAAGGTGACGATGGCACCCTTCTTGGCCTTGGCGACGCCGGTGACCTTGGCGCCGAGCTTGAACTCGAAACCCTGTTTCGACAAAAGCCGCTGGAACTGCTTGGAGACCTCGCCGTCCATGCCGCCGAGGATGGTGTCGAGGAATTCGACCACCGTGACCTTGGCGCCGAGCCGCGCCCACACCGAGCCGAGCTCAAGGCCAATGACACCGCCGCCGACCACCACCAGATGGCCGGGCACCTTGTCCAGCGACAATGCACCGGTCGACGACACAATCACCTTCTCGTCTATGTCGACCTTGACGCCGGGAATGCCGGCGACATCCGAGCCGGTGGCGATGACGATGTTCTTGGTCTCGATTTCCTCGATCTTGCCGTCCTCGCCGGTCACCGAGACCTTGCCGGCGGCGATCACCTTGCCGGTGCCGCGAAAGCTGTCGATCTTGTTCTTCTTGAACAGGAAGGCGACGCCGTTGACGTTCGACGACACCGTCGCGTCCTTGTGCGCCATCATCTTCTTCAAGTTCAGCTTCGGCGCAGATATCTCGACGCCGAGCGTGTCGAAGGAATGGCCGGCCTCGGCGAACATCTCGGAGGCATAGAGCAATGCCTTGGACGGGATGCAGCCGATGTTCAGGCAGGTGCCGCCGAAGGTCGCGTTCTTCTCGACCACAGCAACCTTCAGCCCGAGCTGCGCTGCCTTGATGGCGCAGACATAACCGCCCGGTCCCGATCCGATGATAACAACGTCATAAGCCATGATACTGTCCTTCTGTTTGAGCATGATGCCGAAAAGTGTGACGCGGTTTTCGGATAACATCATGCTCGATCTGCTTGAGAGCGCTCAGCGGCCGCCGCTTACATTCAGGATCGCGCCCGTCGTATAGGACGCGGCGTCGGATAGAAGATAGAGAACCGCGCCCGCGACTTCATCAGCCGTGCCGGCTCTTTTCATCGGCAGTATGTCGCGGAACCGCTCTATCCTGTCCGGCTGCCCGCCAGAGGCATGGATCTCGGTGTCGATGAGGCCCGGCCGCACCGCATTGACGCGGATACCCTCAAGCGCCACCTCGCGGGCGAGCCCAATGGTGAAGGTGTCGATGGCGCCCTTCGAGGCGGCATAGTCGACATATTCGCCTGGCGAGCCCAGTGTCGCTGCCGCCGACGAGATGTTGACGATCGATCCGCCCTTGCCACCGTGGCGGGTCGACATGCGTTTCACCGCCTCACGGGCGCAGAGAAACGAGCCAACGACATTGATGCGCATCATGCGCTCCAGCCGCGCCACATCCATCTCGTCGACGCGCGCCTTGATGTCGACGATGCCGGCATTGTTGACGAAGGCATCGAGCCGGCCGTAGGCGCGGTCGACAGCCTCGAACATGGCCACGACATCGGCCTCGCTGCCGACATCGCCCTTGACGGCAAAAGCTTCGCCGCCGCCGGTCTTGATCTCGGCGACCAGCGCATTGGCGGCGTCCTGGTTCGCAGCGTAGTTGATCCCCACGCGATAGCCGGCCTTCGACCCAAGCCGGCAGATCGCGGCGCCGATGCCGCGGCTGCCGCCGGTGACCAGCAGCACCTTTTGCGTCCCGCTCATTCCTGGCATCCCTTCAAGGCAAACACATCCCACGGCACTTTCGAAAACCCGCTGCCGCCATAGGCGCTGGATTGGCGCAGCGACGGCCCGAGATCCGGCAGGATCAGCGTCTTCGGCGCCTCGACGCCTTCGGCCGGCAGCAGTCCGATGTTGCCCTTGTCATCCGCCGTGTAGATGACGCCATGCCAGGGCGTACAGGCGGCAAGCTCCTCGCCGGTGACGTCGCCCTCGGGGCATTTGTACATCAGCGCGCCATTCGGCCGCGACACACCCTCGTTCCACATGACGATGCCGTTCAGCACCACATTGTTGTCGAGGATCATCCGAAAGCTGTTGGTGACCGTCGCCGAGGTGCCGGTGGGCGTGAAATCAATCTCGCTGCCGCTCTGGGTGTCGCCATAGACAGCGAGCTCGATCGGGCAGGCAGCATGGGCACCGGCGGCGGCCAGCATCATGCCGGCAGCGATCGATGCGATCGAAAGCACCTTGGAAAGGCTAAGGGAACGGGTCGTCATTCTGCCGCGCAGATCCCTTCCTCCGGCACGCATTCCAACAGCCGGATCAGCACCCAGACCTCAGAGATCGAGCACCAGCCGTTCCGGATCCTCCAGGCTTTCCTTGACGCGAACCAGGAAGGTCACCGCTTCCTTGCCGTCGACGATGCGGTGATCGTAGCTGAGCGCCAGATACATCATCGGCCGGATGACAATCTGGCCGCCGACCACGACAGGCCGGTCCTGGATCTTGTGCATGCCGAGAATGCCCGACTGCGGAGCGTTGAGGATCGGCGTCGACATCAGCGACCCGTAGACGCCGCCGTTGGAAATCGTAAACGTGCCGCCCTGCATATCCGCCACCGACAGTTTGCCGTCACGTGCGGCGATGCCCAGCCGGCCGATGTCCTTCTCGATCTCGGCAATCGACATCTGGTCGGCATCGCGCACCACCGGCACGACCAGGCCCTTCTCGGTGCCGACGGCGACGCCGATATGGGCATAGTTCTTGAAGATGATGTCGGTGCCGTCGATCTCGGCATTGACCGAGGGGATTTCTTTCAGCGCATGGGTCACGGCCTTGGTGAAGAAGCCCATGAAGCCGAGCTTGACGCCATGCTTCTTTTCGAACACGTCCTTGTATTTGGTGCGCAGCGTCATCACCGCTGACATGTCGACCTCGTTGAAGGTGGTCAGCATGGCAGCGGTCGACTGCGCTTCCTTGAGGCGGCGCGCAATGGTCTGGCGCAGTTTGGTCATGCGCACGCGCTCCTCGCGCGACGCATCGTCGCCCGAGGACGGAGCGCGCACGGCCACCGGTGCAGGTGCCGGTGCAGCCTTTGGCGTCTCGGCCGGCTGCGACGGCGCGCCCTTGGAGATGGCGTCGAGCACGTCGCCCTTCAGCACCTGGCCACGCTTGCCGGAACCCGAGAGCTGGTCGACCGAGAGGTTGTTTTCGGCGATCAACTTGGCTGCGGCCGGCGCCGGCGGCATGCTGCGCGGCTCGACCGCGCCGGCGTCACCGGCGATCTTGGCGGTCTCGGCCGCGGCCTGCTTGCCGGTCGATGCCGCATCCGGCGACGAGGCCTGCGACACCGCTTGCGGCTTGGTAGCAGGAGCCTCGCCACCCGCCGAAATCGACCCAAGCAAAGCGCCGACGCCGACCGTCTCGCCTTCCTTGACCGCGATCTCCGAAAGGATGCCGGCGGCGGCGGCGGGCACTTCCACCGTCACCTTGTCGGTCTCGAGTTCGACCAGGGGCTCATCGGCGGCAATGGCATCGCCGACCTTCTTGAACCATTTGCCGATGGTCGCTTCGGTGACGGATTCGCCGAGAGTGGGAACGCGGATTTCGGTAGCCATTGTGCCTGTCCGTTTTCTTTCGGTTCTGTTATTCGCCGAGCGCGTCTTCGAGCAAGGCGGCGAGCTGGGCGAGATGCTTCGACATCAGTCCGGTCGCCGGCGAGGCGGCAGCCGGACGGCCGGTGTAGCGCACCCGCTGATGCTTGGCGTCGATATGCGCCAGCACCCATTCCAGATACGGGTCGATGAACGACCAGGCGCCCATGTTCTTGGGCTCCTCCTGGCACCACACCATCTCGGCATTGCGGAAGCGCGACAGTTCGGTGATCAGTGCCTTGGCCGGGAACGGATAGAGCTGTTCGACGCGCAGCAGATAGATGTCGTTGATGCCGCGCTTCTCGCGCTCCTCATAGAGGTCGTAATAGACCTTGCCCGAGCACAGCACGACGCGGCGGATCTTGGAATCCTTGGTGAGCTTGATCGCCTGGTTGGGGAGCAGCTGGGCGTCATCCCAAAGCAGCCGGTGGAACGAGCTTTCGCCCGAAATTTCCGGCAGCGTCGACACCGCCCGCTTGTGGCGCAGCAGCGACTTCGGCGTCATCAGGATCAGCGGCTTGCGGAAGTCGCGCTTCAGCTGCCGGCGCAGGATGTGGAAGTAGTTTGCCGGCGTCGTGCAGTTGGCCACTTGCATGTTGTCTTCGGCGCAAAGCTGCAGGAAGCGTTCGAGCCGGGCCGAGGAATGTTCCGGACCCTGGCCTTCATAGCCATGCGGCAAGAGACAAACGAGGCCCGACATTCTGAGCCACTTGCGCTCGCCCGACGAGATGAATTGGTCGAACACCACTTGGGCGCCGTTGGCGAAGTCGCCGAACTGCGCTTCCCACAGCGTCAGCGCCTTCGGCTCGGCAAGACTGTAGCCATATTCGAAACCGAGCACCGCCTCTTCCGACAGCATCGAGTTGATGACTTCGTAGCCCGCTTGAGCGGCAGACAGATTGTTGAGCGGGATGTAGCGGGTCTCGTCGCGCTGGTCGTAGAGCACGGAATGGCGCTGCGAGAAGGTGCCGCGTTCGGAATCCTGCCCCGACAGGCGGATCGGATTGCCGTCGAGCAGGATGGCGCCGAAGGCCAGCGCCTCGGCCGTCGACCAGTCGATGCCTTCGCCCGACTCGATCGCCTGGCGGCGGTTCTCGAGGAAGCGGATGATCGTCTTGTGCGCCTCGAAATCCTTCGGCACCTCGGTCAGCTTCTTGCCGATTTCCTTCAGCGTCTTGACCGGCACGGCGGTCTTGCCTCGCCGCTGTTCGTCCTGGTTGTCGGCCGTGCGCAGGCCCGACCAGGCACCGTCGAGCCAGTCGGCCTTGTTGGGCTTGTAGTGCTGGCCGACTTCCCATTCGGATTCCAGATGCGCGCGCCAGTCGGCCTTCATCTGGTCGAACTCAGCCTGGGTGATGTGGCCCTCGGCAATCAGGCGGTCGGCATAGATCTGCACCGTCGTCTTGTGGGTGCGGATGTTGCGATACATGATCGGCTGGGTGAAGGCCGGTTCGTCGCCCTCATTGTGGCCGAAGCGGCGGTAGCAGAACATGTCGACCACAACAGGTTTGTGGAACTTCATGCGGAATTCGATCGCCACCTTGGTGGCGTGCACCACAGCTTCCGGGTCGTCGCCATTGACGTGGAAGATCGGCGCCTCGATCATCTTGGCGACGTCGGACGGATAGGGCGACGAGCGCGAGAAGCGCGGATTGGTGGTGAAGCCGATCTGGTTGTTGATGATGAAATGCAGCGTGCCGGCGACGCGGTGGCCGCGCAGGCCGGACAGGCCGAGGATTTCGGCAATCACGCCCTGGCCAGCAAAGGCGGCATCGCCGTGCAGCAAGAGTGGCAGCACCTTGGCGCGCTCTTCCAGCGGCACGATTTCCTCGCGGCTGCGGCCGAACAGATAATCCTGCTTGGCGCGCGCCTTGCCCATCACCACCGGATCGACGATTTCCAGATGCGAGGGGTTGGCGGTCAGCGACAGATGCACCTTGTTGCCGTCGAACTCGCGGTCCGACGAGGCGCCGAGATGGTACTTGACGTCGCCCGAGCCTTCGACCTCGTCCGGGGCGGCCGAGCCGCCCTTGAACTCATGGAAGATGGCGCGGTGCGGCTTGGCCATCACCTGGGAGAGCACGTTCAGCCGGCCGCGATGCGCCATGCCGAGCACGATCTCCTTCATGCCGAGCTGGCCGCCACGCTTGACGATCTGCTCCAGCGCCGGGATCAGCGCTTCACTGCCGTCGAGGCCGAAGCGCTTGGTGCCCTTGTACTTGACGTCGATGAACTGTTCGAAGCCTTCGGCCTCGACCAGCTTCTGCAGGATCGCCTTCTTGCCGGTGGCGGTGAAGGTGATCTCCTTGTCAGCGCCCTCGATGCGCGCCTGGATCCAGGCCTTTTCCTCGGGATCGGAAATATGCATGAACTCGACGCCGAGCGTCGAGCAATAGGTGCGCGTCAGGATTTCCAGCATCTGCCGGATACTGCCGAATTCGAGCCCGAGGACATTGTCGAGGAAGATCGGCCGGTCGTAATCGGCTTCGGTGAAGCCGTAATTTTCCGGCGACAGCTCGTTGTAGTCCTCGAGCGGCTTGGCGATGCCGAGCGGGTCGAGATTGGCGTGCAGATGGCCGCGCATGCGATAGGCACGGATCATCATGATTGCGCGCACCGAATCGCGCGTCGCCTGGTGCACGTCGGCGTCGGAGAGGACGATGCCGTTGGTGACCGCCTTGCCCTTGACCTTCTTTTCCAGATGCTTCTCGACGATGCCCCAATTGCCATCGAGCGCCGACACCAGCTCGCCATTGGCCTGCAGCGGCCAGGATGGCTTGGCCCATGAGGCGCCCTTGGCATTCTTGCGCACATCGCCGGCATCGTCCTTCAGCCCGGCGAAGAACTCCTGCCATTCGGGATTGACCGAGGCTGGATCGTCCTCATAGGCGGCGTAGAGCGCGTCGATGTAATCGGCATTGCCGCCATAGAGGAAAGAGGTGAGCGAAAACTGGTCGTTGGCCTGATCTTGTCTTGCCATTTTTGTCCGCGGAGCCTGGCTCCGTCTCCTGTTTTTGGAGGAGAGTAGGGCAGTAGGGGAGTAGGGGAGTAAGGCAGTAGGGAAAGCAGCCGCGCTCGTCCCGTTCTTCCTATTCCCCTACTGCCATACTGCCCTACTCCCTTACTGCCTTAACCCTTAATCGCCTCGACCAAGGTCGTGCCCAGCCTTGCCGGTGAGGGCGATACCTTGATGCCGGCCGATTCCATCGCAGCGATCTTGTCCTCGGCGCCGCCCTTGCCGCCGGAGATGACCGCGCCCGCATGACCCATGGTGCGGCCGGCCGGCGCCGTGCGCCCGGCGATGAAGCCGGCCATCGGCTTCTTGCGGCCACGCTTGGCTTCGTCCTTGAGGAACTGCGCGGCGTCTTCCTCTGCCGAACCGCCGATCTCGCCGATCATGATGATCGACTTGGTTTCGTCGTCGGCGAGGAACATCTCGAGCACGTCGATGAACTCGGTGCCCTTGACGGGGTCGCCGCCAATGCCGACGGCGGTAGTCTGGCCGAGGCCGACATTGGTGGTCTGGAACACTGCCTCATAGGTAAGTGTTCCCGAGCGTGAAACAACGCCGACCGAACCCTTGCGGAAGATGTTTCCGGGCATGATGCCGATCTTGCATTCGTTGGGCGTCAGCACGCCCGGGCAGTTCGGCCCGATCAGCCGCGAGGTCGAGCGATCGAGCCTGGCCTTGACCTTGATCATGTCCATCACCGGTATGCCTTCGGTGATGCAGATGATCAGCGGGATCTCGGCCTCGATCGCTTCGAGGATCGCTTCGGCGGCACCCGCCGGCGGCACATAGACAACGGACGCGTTGGCGCCGGTCCTTTCCTTGCCCTCGGCGACGGTGGCAAAGATCGGCAGGCTCTCGCCTTTCGAGCCGGTCCAGGTCTCGCCACCCTTCTTGGGATGGATGCCGCCGACCATTTTCGTGCCGTGATAGGCCAGCGCCTGCTCGGTATGGAACGTGCCGGTCTTGCCGGTCAGGCCCTGCACCAGCACCTTGGTGTTCTTGTCGACGAGGATGGACATGGGAGCCCTTTTCTAAAAACTGTTGATCGAGGAAGGCTGCGCGGTCACGGTCAGAGCCGCTTCAGATCGGCGACCGTGAGGTCGCTCTTGGCGTTGCCGGTGTTGAGCGTCGTCGCCGGCTCGAACATCAGCACGACAGGTTCTTCGCTGAGCGAGCGCGGGCGATGCTCGACGGCGCGCGGCACGACGATGAACTCGCCGCTGGAGAGCTCCACCGTGCCGTCGCGAAAATCGATGGCGATACGGCCGCGCAGCACGAGGAAGGCTTCGTCCTCATTGTCATGCGCGTGCCAGTCGAAGACGTCGCCGAATTTGGCGATCTTGACCTGAGACTCGTTGACGTCGCCGGCAATGTGCGGATCGAAGACCTTCTTGATCTTTTGATCCGCCGCCTCGACCAGGTTTATCTTGTGCGGAGGCACCAGATCAGCCCTTCACCGCCGCCACGATCTTCTTGGCCGCGTCGTCGAGATCATCGGCCGACACCACGTTGAGGCCGCTGTCGTTGATGATCTTCTTGCCTAGCTCGGCATTGGTGCCTTCCAGTCGCACCACCAGCGGCACTTCCAGGCCGACTTCCTTGACCGCGGCAATGACGCCCTCGGCAATGATGTCGCACTTCATGATGCCGCCGAAGATGTTGATCAGGATGCCCTTGACCGCCGGATCCCTTGTGATGATCTTGAACGCCGCCGTCACCTTCTCCTTGGACGCACCACCGCCGACATCGAGGAAGTTGGCCGGTTCGGCGCCATAGAGCTTGATGATGTCCATCGTCGCCATGGCAAGCCCGGCGCCGTTGACCATGCAGCCGATATTGCCATCGAGGGCGACATAGGCGAGGTCGTATTTCGACGCCTCGATCTCCTTCTCATCCTCTTCGGTGGTGTCGCGCAGTTCGAGCACGTCGGGGTGACGGAACAGCGCGTTGTTGTCGAACGACACTTTCGCATCGAGCACGCGCAGCCGGCCGTTCTTCATGACGATCAGCGGGTTGACCTCGAGCAGGCTCATATCCTTCTCGACAAAGGCCTTGTAGAGGATCGGGAACAGGGTGTTGCCGTCCTGTGCCGCGTCGCCGTCGAGCTTCAACGCGCCGTTGAGCGCCTTTAGATCGGTTGCAGTGACGCCTTTTTCCGGGTCGATGGCGACAGTGATGATCTTTTCCGGCGTATCATGCGCGACCGCCTCGATGTCCATGCCGCCTTCCGTCGAAACGACGAAGGCAACGCGGCCGACCGAGCGGTCGACCAGGATAGACAGATAGAGCTCGCGTTCGATGTCGGCGCCATCCTCGATGTAGAGGCGGTTGACCTGCTTGCCGGCCGGGCCGGTCTGCTTGGTCACCAGCGTGTTGCCGAGCATCTCGTTGGCGTTGGCAACGACTTCGGCCACCGACTTCGACAGCCTGACCCCACCCTTGGCATCGGGGCCGAGTTCAGTGAATTTGCCCTTGCCGCGGCCGCCGGCATGGATCTGGCTCTTCACCACATAGAGCGGACCCGGCAGCGCCTTGGCCGCGGCTTCCGCCTCGCTCGCCTTGAACACCGGCACACCTTCGGCCACTGGCGCGCCGAAAGACTTCAGCAGCGCCTTGCCCTGATACTCATGGATGTTCATCTGGATTTGCTCCGGTTCACTTCGAGGCCAGCTGCGGCGCGATCTTGACGCAGGCCTCGGTCAGGCCCTGCACCGTCGCCACCGAGGAGTCGAACATCTTCTGCTCGGCCTTGTTGAGGTCGATCTCGATGATGCGCTCGACGCCGCCGGCGCCGATCACCACGGGAACGCCGACATAGGTGTTCTTGACGCCATACTGGCCGGAGAGATACGCGGCACACGGCAGCACACGCTTCTTGTCCTTGAGATAGGCTTCGGCCATCTGGATCGCGGAAGCCGCCGGCGCATAATAGGCCGAGCCGGTCTTGAGCAGGCCGACGATCTCGGCGCCGCCGTCGCGGGTGCGCTGCACGATCTGGTCGAGCTTTTCCTTCGAGGTCCAGCCCATCTTGATGAGGTCGGGCAGCGGAATGCCTGATACCGTCGAATAGCGGATCATTGGCACCATGGAATCGCCGTGGCCGCCGAGCACGAAGGCGGTGACATCCTCGACCGAGACCTTGAATTCCTCGGCCAGGAAATAGCGGAAGCGCGCGCTGTCGAGCACGCCGGCCATGCCGACGACATGGCTCTTGGGCAGGCCGGAAAACTTCTGCAGCGCCCAGACCATGGCGTCGAGCGGGTTGGTGATGCAGATAACGAAGGCCTTCGGCGCGTATTTCTTCAGCCCGGCGCCGACCTGTTCCATGACCTTGAGGTTGATGCCCAAAAGGTCGTCGCGGCTCATGCCGGGCTTGCGCGGCACGCCGGCGGTGACGATGCAGACATCGGCACCCTCGATGCCGGCATAGTCGTTGACGCCGGTAAGCCTGGAGTCGAAGCCATCGACGGGCGACGACTGCGCGATATCGAGCCCCTTGCCCTGCGGGGTACCCTCGGCAATATCGAACAGCACCACGTCGCCGAGGTCCTTGAGGCCGATCATGTGGGCGAGCGTGCCGCCGATCATGCCAGAGCCGATGAGCGCTATTTTGTTGCGTGCCATGTGAGGATGTTTTCCCTTTGTCAGTGACGACGTCTCAAATCCTTAACGACTTGATGGCGGCGTCGAAGAAGAGGCCGGAATGCTGCGGGGGAACCGCGAATTTTCGCCGCACCCAATAGCCTTGGTGCGATATAAATTCAAACGATTATTTCGAGGCCAGCATTTTCAATCGGTTAGAGTGTTTGGGATTTACGTAAACGTCAAAGTTTGTAAGCCGACTTCTGGGAATTTACACAATGAGGATGAAGATCGTAAGGCAATACTCGGGTGATGACGCCCTTGTGATGCGGCACCAAATCTCCCTCTTGAGAGGGAGATGTCGCCAAAGGCGACAGAGGGGGTCGCCGCGCGTGAAGCGCTGGCGCCATCTGTGCCGCGCCCGGTCGAACCAACCTCCTCTGGCCTGCCGGCCATCTCCCCCTCGAGGGGGGAGATCGATCGTCGCGCCAGTTTTGCCAACCGTCAACGATGCAAGAGGGGAACCTACGTCTCTGAGCCTAAGCTTGCGTCTGCTGCGCTTCTGGCGCCGCCTTCGCCTTATGCCGCTCCGCCCAATCCTCCAGCCAGTCGCGGCTTTGCATCTCGATCAGCCGCGATGCCGTGCGCTCGAACTCGAAGACCTCGACGCCGCGTTTGGCCACATAAAGCTTCTGCGGCGGCGCTTCGGCACTCACCACCAGCCGCACATGATGGTCGTAGAGCGTGTCGATCAAAAGGATGAAGCGCTTGGCCTCGTTGCGCTTGCCATCGCCGAGCACCGGGACGTGGTCGATGAAGACGGTCGAAAAGCGTCCGGCAATCGCCAGGAAATCGCGGGCTCCGAGCGGCTTTTCGCAGAGATCGGCAAAGGAGAACCGCGCCGCATCGCCCGCCGCACGCGGCACGACCACGTGCCGGCCTTTGAGCGCCAGCGACGTATGCGCCTCTGGCGCCCCGCGCGTCATGGCTTGCCAGGCCTCGTCGAGCACCTGGGCGGCCGCCGCATCGGCCGGCGTGACATAGACCGGTGTGCGGACTAGCTTTTCCAGTCGGTAGTCCTTGTCGGCATCGAGCGTCAACACCTGTGCATGCCGCTCCAGAGTGCCGATGAACGGCAGGAAAAGCTGGCGGTTCAGCCCGTCGCGATAGAGATCTTCCGGCGCCACGTTCGAGGTGGCGACCAGCACCACGCCGCTGGCAAACAGCGCCGAAAACAACCGCGACAGGATCATCGCGTCGGCAATGTCGGTGACCGAGAACTCGTCGAAGCACAGCACCCAGGCCTGCTCGGCAAGCGCCTTGGCCACGGGCGGGATCGGATCGTCTTCCTTCACGTCGCCATTCTTGCGCGCCTGCCGGTGCTTCTGGATACGGTCCTGTACATCGGCCATGAAGTCGTTGAAGTGGACGCGGCGCTTGCGCCGCACCGGCAGCAAGTCGAAGAACATGTCCATCAGCATGGTCTTGCCGCGGCCGACGCCGCCATGGATGTAAAGGCCTTTGACGGCCTCATGCGTCTCGCGCTTGCGGGCAAACAGCCAGCCCAGCGCGCTCGACTTGTGCGCCAGCCGCTTGGCCGAGATCTCGTCGATCAGCCGATCGAGCGCAGCCGCGATCCACTCCTGCGCCGGATCGCGTTCGATCGCGCCGGTTTCCACCAGATGGTCGTAGCGCTGCCTGACGGTCGCATGGGTCTGGAGGCCGTCACGCAGATGCATCGGTCACGTCATTTGTTTTTATGCATGTCGCTGTCCCGAAACCGGGGCCACTTCTGCGCGACATGCATTCGGAAGGACTAGCCTACCT
>NZ_RZRQ01000500.1:0-3162 GCF_003997785.1 Mesorhizobium sp. M7D.F.Ca.US.004.01.2.1
CGGCGGCACCGTCACTGCCGGCATCGTCTCGGCCCGTGGCCGCGACATCGGCGCCGGCCCTTACGACGACTTCATCCAGATCGACGCTTCGGTCAACCGCGGCAATTCGGGTGGCCCGACCTTCAACCTCAACGGCCAGGTCGTCGGCATCAACACCGCGATCTTCTCGCCGTCCGGCGGCAGCGTCGGCATCGCCTTCGACATTCCCGCTTCGACCGCCAAGCAGGTCGTTCAGGACCTGATGAAGAGCGGTTCCGTGCAGCGCGGCTGGCTCGGTGTCGAAATCCAGCCGGTCACTTCCGACATCGCTGAGTCGCTCGGTCTGAAGTCCAACAACGGCGCGCTGGTTTCCAGCGCCCAGGACAACGGCCCAGGAAAGAAGGCCGGTATCACGGCCGGCGACGTGATCACCCAGGTCGAAGGCAAGGACGTTGCTTCGCCGAAGGAACTGGCCCGGCTGATCGGCGCCTATTCGCCTGGCAAGTCGGTCGATGTCACCGTGTGGCGCGACGGCAAGAGCCAGACGGTCAAGGTCGATCTCGGCACGTTGCCCTCAAGCGACAAGCAGGCGTCTGCCGACCAGCCGCAGCCCGCCGCTCCGGCCAAGCCAGATTCGCTCGCTGATCTCGGCCTGACCGTTACCAAGTCCGAAAACGGCAAGGGGCTGGTGGTGACCGATGTCGACCCCGACAGCGACGCCGCCGATCGCGGCATCCAGCCCGGTGACATCATCACGTCGGTCAATTCGAACGAAGTGAACGGCATCGAAGACGTCACCAAGGCGATGGCCGAAGCAGTCAAATCCGGCCGCAAGGCAGTGCTGATGCAGATCACCCACGACGACGCCAATCGTTTCGTCGCGCTGCCCGTCGCCAAGGGCTGACGCTGGCTCCGGAACCGGAGTTCGGTTTCGGAAGCTGTTCGACTTTTCCAGTGCGGCAGTTTCAAACACCCCCGAGCCGCCGCACGGGAAAGCATGGAGGAGCGCGCGTTAGTCAGTCATCGCGCTCTCCCCCGGCGGCAGCGGGCCTCCCATCGCCCGCTGCCGCACAATTCAAAAGCGCTTCTGCGGTCTGACGCAACAACATCGGGAGCGAGGACTTATCGCGCACGGCTTCGGATGATCTTGATCGCGATGCGCTTTGGCAAAGGCCACAATGCAGATGTCTGCCACTCAACCTTCCGGCGAAATCGCGTATAACAGCCCTATGAAGATTCTCGTCATAGAAGACGATCGCGAGGCTGCGGATTACTTGCAGAAAGCCTTTACCGAGGCCGGTCACACCGCGCATGTCGCCGGTGACGGCGAAACCGGCTTCGCGCTCGCCGATGCCGGCGACTACGACGTGATGGTCATCGACCGGATGATGCCGCGTCGCGACGGCCTGTCGGTCATCGCCGGTCTGAGATCCAGGGGCAACACGACGCCGGTGCTGATCCTGTCGGCGCTCGGCGAGGTCGATGACAGGGTCACCGGCCTCCGCGCCGGCGGCGACGATTACCTGACGAAACCCTATGCCTTCTCCGAGCTTCTGGCCCGTGTCGAGGTGCTGAACCGCCGCGCCAGCGCCAAGGAAGCGGAAACCGTCTACCGCATCGGCGATCTCGAACTCGACAGGCTGTCGCATTCGGTGCGCCGCGCGGCGCGCGAGATCACGCTGCAGCCGCGTGAATTCCGCCTGCTGGAGTATCTGATGCGGCATGCCGGCCAGGTGGTGACGCGCACCATGCTGCTGGAAAATGTCTGGGACTATCATTTCGATCCGCAGACCAATGTCATCGACGTCCATGTCTCGCGGCTGCGCGGGAAGATCGAGAAGGGCTTCGACAAGCCCATCCTGCATACGGTTCGCGGCGCCGGCTATATGCTGAAGAGCGGCTAGCAGCAGCATGGCTCTTTCCGTGCCAGCCATCATGAAGACGACGGCAGCGCGGCTTTCGGCGCTCTACCTCCTGCTCTTCGCGCTCTGCGCGGTGCTGCTCGTCTTCTACATGACCTCGCTGTCGGCGCGCATGCTGACCGCGCAGACGCAGGAGACCATCAACGACGAGGTGCTCGGCCTTGCCCGCGCCTATCAGCGCGGCGGTCTGCCGATCCTGGTGCGCGTGGTGGAGCAGCGCTCGCGCCAGCCCGGCGCCAACCTCTATCTGATCGCCGACGCCAACGGCCAGATCCTGACCGGCAATGTGCAGAGCCTCGAACCTGGCGTTCTCGAAGCCGAAGGCTGGACCAGCAGCCCTTTCTCCTATCAGCGCTTTGGCGAAGGAGAACTTGAGCGTCTGCGCAATCTGCCAGCCGAGCAGGGTAGCACCCAATCCGAACAGAGCGATGCGCAGGCGCAGGGCGAAAAGGGCCACAACGCCATTGCGCTGGTGCTGCGGCTGCCGAACCAGATGATCATGCTGGTCGGCCGCGACCTCGGCGAGCCGGAGCGGTTCCGCGCTGTCATCCGCCGTGCTTTGATGCTGGCGCTCGGCATGATGGGGCTTGGCGGACTGCTAATCTGGTTCTTTGTCGGCCGCGCCGCGCTGAAGCGCATCGACAGCGTGTCGGAAGCTAGCCGCCGCATCATGGGCGGCGATCTGTCGGGCCGGCTGCCGGTGACCGGGGCCGGTGACGAGTTCGATCGGCTCTCCGAAAACCTCAATGCCATGCTGGCCAGGATCGCCACGCTCAACGAGGGTCTGAAGCAGGTTTCCGACAACATCGCGCATGATCTGAAGACGCCGCTGACCCGGCTTCGCAACCGGGCCGAAGCGACGCTTTCGGGCAAGCACAAGACATCAGACTACCGGCAGGCGCTGGAAGGCACCATCGCCGAGTCCGACCAGCTGATAAAAACCTTCAACGCCATCCTGATGATCTCCCGGCTGGAGGCTGGCTACTCGTCTGAAAATACGAACCGCGTCGATCTTGCGGAAGCCGTGCGCGATGTCGTCGAGCTCTATGAGCCGGTGGCGGAGGAGGCGGGCGTCTCGCTCGAGGCAGATGTCCGAGAGGCGACCTTCGTCAACGGCAACCGCGAACTGATCGGCCAGGCGCTGTCGAACATCGTCGACAACGCCATCAAATATTCGACCGACGCCACCGCCCAGCCGGCCGTACGCGTGGCACTTGAGCGGGTCGGTGCGGGCGTTCGGCTGTCGGTCGCCGACAATGGC
>NZ_RZRQ01000501.1:0-3069 GCF_003997785.1 Mesorhizobium sp. M7D.F.Ca.US.004.01.2.1
ATCCATGACACCACCGGCCACACCACCGTCTTCGTCACCCACGACCAGGAAGAGGCGCTGGAGCTTGCCGACCGCGTCGTGGTGATGAGCCAGGGCCGCATCGAGCAGGTCGGCACTGCCGACGATATCTACGACACGCCGAACTCGCCCTTCGTCTACGGCTTCATCGGTGAATCGAGCTCGCTTCCCGTCAAGGTCGAGAATGGTGAGATCTGGCTCGCTGACCGTCCGATCGGGCTTGCCGCGCCCCACGAACCCTCGGGCGATGCGACGCTCTACTTCCGCCCGCACGATGTCGAACTGCTGGACGGCTGCAGCGGCTGCATCGCCGGCACGGTCGCTGCCAGCCGCCGCGTCGCCGGCACGCGCCGGGTCGAACTCGAGATCGGTGGTGAGCGCCAGCGGGTCGAAATCGAACTGCCGGTCGATCACCCGGCGGCCCAGAAAAGCCGGGTCGCGTTCCGGCCCGGACGCTGGAAGCTGTTTCCGGCGGCTTGATCCCGTCGCCAGCACATCGCCTCGAGAAGAATTGTGCGCGCAATCGGCGTCGTTGCTGCGTCCAGCGCCCCGAAAAGTCTCCGTCTGGGAGAAAATCCTAATAGTCGGCCGTTTCGACGATATTTTTTCTCGCCGGACCCTCACCGGGCTACTGCGCGTGCCTCGTCGCGCGCCCTGCCCCAAAGCTATGGTCCGATCATAAACGCATTGCATCGGAGCCTGTTTTCATGAAGCGATTTTTCCTTGGGCTTGCCGCCGTCGCCGGCCTGTTCCTCGCATCCTCCCAAGCCTGGTCGGCCGACAAATTGCTCAACGCATCCTATGATGTCGGCCGCGAACTGTTCGTGCAGGTCAACAAGGCCTTCATCGCGCAGCATCCGGGCGTCACCGTCGATCAGTCGCATGCCGGCACTTCGGCGCAGGCGCGTGCCATCGCCGAAGGCCTTGGCGCCGATGTCGTTACCTTCAACCAGGTCACCGACATCGACTTCCTGGTCAAAAAGGGGCTCGTCTCGGCCGACTGGCAGAAAGATTTTCCCGACAACGCCTCGCCCTTCTATTCGCTGCCTTCGTTCCTTGTCCGCGCGGGCAACCCCAAGCACATCAAGGACTGGAACGATCTCGTGCGCGACGACGTGCAGGTAATCTTCCCTAACCCGAAAACCTCCGGCAATGCGCGCTACACCTATCTGGCAGCCACCGCCTACGCGAAGGAGGCCTTCAAGGGCGACGACGCCAAGGTGAAGGAGTTCATCACCAAGCTGTTCAACAACGTGCCGATCTTCGACACTGGCGGCCGCGCCGCGACCACCACCTTCGTGCAGCGCGAGATCGGTGACGTACTGATCACCTTCGAGTCGGAAACACGCGGCATCCGCAAGGAGTATGGCGACGACAAGTTCGAGCAGGTCACGCCGACGGTCAGCCTGCTGGCCGAATTCCCGGTCGCGATCGTCGACAAGGTCGCCGACGAGCATGGTACGCGCGACCTGGCCAAGACCTATCTCGACTTCCTCTACACGCCGGAAGGCCAGGACATCTTGGCCCAGAACGGCAACCGGGTTCGCGACGCGGCGGTCGCGGCCAAATACAAGGCCCAGTTTCCCGATGTCCGCCTGCTGACGGTCGAAGATGTCTTTGGCGGCTGGGACAAGGTGCAGAAGGAGCATTTCGCCGCCGGCGGCCTGCTCGACCAGACTTACGGCAGCCGCTGACGGCAGCAATGTCCAGGATAGACGAGAGAGCCGGCACCTTGCCGGCTTTTTTCGTTTTGTGCGCCGGCGACCTGATCTTCAGCGGAATATCGGCACCGTCCGTGCAAAACGTTACAAAGAATCAACGCGTTTATGCCTAACATGCCATTCGGCGGCTTGTTTTCGCAAAACATCATCGCGTGGCGAAAACGTCATTATTTGCACACAAACAGTCGCCAGATGCGGGTGGTTGGGGCTTCAATGGGTTGATCTGGGCATGCTGACAAAAAAAGGCAAATACGGCCTCAAGGCCCTCGTGCATCTGTCCGGCCTGCCGGTCGGCCAATTGGCCTTCGTCAACGATATCGCGGTGGCCAACAACATCCCGAAGAAATTCCTCGATGCCATCCTGGGCGAGTTGCGCAATGCCGGCTTCGTCCAGAGCCGCAAGGGCAAGGAAGGCGGCTATCGCCTCGCCCGGCCGGCCTCCGAAATCAAGATCGGCCATGTCGTGCGCGTGCTTGACGGGCCGCTGGCGCCGATCCCTTGCGCCAGCCGCACGCAATATCAGCGCTGTGAGGATTGCGACGAGGCGACCTGCCAGGTCCGGCACATGATGCTGGAGGTGCGGCAGGCGATCGCCGAAGTGCTTGACAATCGCAGCCTTGCCGCCATGCGCGATGCCGACAATGATGATTTTCCAGTCGAGCTGACCTCGCAGATATAAACCACCAACTGCTGCTCGCGACCGCAAGCTGACCGCGCTCAGACAGACATGAGATTCTTCCATTGAAGGAGGGGTTCTCCAAATCTCGGGTTACGAAGCTCGAAATCACAGGAGAACCCATGCAGTTTTTGGCCTACCCGTTCACATTAGACGCAGCCTCGAATACATGACGTGCGGACGTCGTACCCGCTACGTGCTCTGTACCCGCCACACCGAGGTCCATCCATCCTGCATTCACGGCCTCAAACATTTCTTCGGCAGGTCCGGAGTGACCCTTCGGGATGCCGAATTGCTCGAACGCTTCCGCCCACCCTGCACGCGGGATTGCAAAGGCTTTCACGTCGAGATTCAGGACTTCACCCAACTGCTCCGCGACTTCATCCGCAGTGACCATCGAACCAATCTCGACGATGCGCTGCCCTGACCACGCTGGCCCGGTCAAAAGGGTTGCGACCTCCGCGCCGATGTCGTTCGTCGCGACCATGGTCGATTTCCGGTTTGTCGGATTGTAGTAGACCGGTAGCGTTCCGCCCTGCGCGACCTGCAAGCCGTAGAGGAAGTTTTCGAAGAATCCACCTGCGCGCACAAATGCGATTGGCGATATCAGGTCGCGAAAACCTTGCTCCAGAAGCGACAAGGCCATGATCATCC
>NZ_RZRQ01000502.1:0-3139 GCF_003997785.1 Mesorhizobium sp. M7D.F.Ca.US.004.01.2.1
GCACAGCACCGGTCAGCGTGCCGGCAAACAACGCCCAATAGGAGCGGTCGATAAAGGTCCAGGCGATCGACACGGCAAGCCCGGCGATGGCGCTGGCGACGTCGATGACGGCCAGGCGGCCGAACTGCATGCGGCGCGTCAAGAGCGCCAGATGCTGGGCGCCCAGCCCGTAGGCCATGATCTGCAGCCCGAATGCGGCGACAAGACCCGTCACACGCGGCTCGCCATAGAAGGCGGCAACCAGCGGTGCTGCACCCGCAAGCACGCAAGCCAGGATCGCGCTGACGGCGACATTGATCCAGAAGAGGTAGTTCACCTCTTCATGCCGGATGCCGCTTTTCTGGATTGTCGCCTGGGTCAGGCCGAAATCCTGGAACAGCGCGATGAAGGCCAGTACCGGCGCACACATCGCCACGACACCGAAATCCTGTGGCGACAACAGCCGCGACAGCACGATGACGGACAGGATCTGTGTCGCGACCCGCACCGATTGCGCCATGGCGGTGACGACCGCGCCGCGCCCGACCGATTTGCGCAAGGAGCCTTCTGGCGGATCGAATGCATTGGCTTCCAAATTCAGGATTCCTGATTTTTGCACGGATTTCCGAGCTCGAAAATCCACCACCGCCGCCGACCACAAACTACGGCAATAATTTTGCAGTGCAACAGAAAACGTCGATCGATGCAGCAAAAATGTTGCGATGCAGCAAGAGCTGTACTAGCATTCCCATGGGTGGGCCAACAGCGGTCGAGTTTTTATGCTGCATGTCTTGTACCTTGTGCACGACGTTTCCGACCCGGCCGTGCGCCGGCGGATCACGATGCTCAGGGCAGGTGGGGCCCAGGTCACCCTGGCCGGCTTCCGCCGCACCACGAATCCGATCGCGGATGTCGAGGGATTGCGGCCGATCGACCTCGGCGCGACGCGTGACGGGCGATTCGGCCAACGCCTCGCGGCGGTCGCCAAGGCTGCCCTATCGATCGGCTCGAGGCTTGGCGGCGTGCCAAGGCCCGATCTCATCATCGCGCGCAACCTAGAAATGCTGGCGCTCGCTCGTCGCGCCAGATCAGCCTTCGGTGCGTCGGTTCCGATCGTTTACGAGTGCCTCGACATTCATCGCCTTGTGCTTCGCAACGATGTCCTGGGCAAGGCGCTGCGCGCCACCGAACGCTTTCTGGCCAGGGACGTGAAGCTGCTGGTGACCAGTTCGCCTGCCTTCATCGCCAATTATTTCGAACCGTTCGGCCAGGTCGCAGCACCCATCGAGCTGGTCGAGAACAAATATTTCGAGGTCGCGGCGATCTTGCCCGGCGCCTCCGAGGTCGAAGAGAGCCCGGTCGGCCCGCCATGGCGGATCGGCTGGTTCGGCGCCTTGCGCTGTCGCCGTTCGCTTGAGTTGCTGGCCGATTTCTCCCGCCGCATGGAGGGGCGCTTCGAGATCGTGCTGCGCGGCCGTCCGGCTTTGTCCGAATTCCCGGATTTCCATGGCTTTGTCGAAGCCGAACCATGGCTGTCGTTTCGCGGGCCCTACCGCAACCCGGAGGACATGGCTGCGATCTATAACGACGTCCATTTTTCCTGGGCGATCGATTTCTTCGAAGCGGGACAGAACTCCGAATGGCTCCTGCCAAACCGGCTCTATGAAGGCTGCCGTTTCGGCGCAGTGCCGATCTCGATGGGCAATACCGAGACCGGGCGGTTCCTCAAACAGCAGGATATCGGCGTGCTGTTGCCGCAGGCCTCGCCCGAGGCGCTCGAAGCCGCGCTCGGCAAGATGGAGGAGCATCGCTTCGCCAGGTTGAAGGGGCGTGTTCTTGCCCGCAACCCGAGGACTTGGAGCTACGACCGCAGCGATTGCCGGGCGCTTGTCGAGCGACTGCGCAGCCTGACCGCCGTGCCCGGCTCCTTCGCAGCCGAGGCGTTGGCATAGCATGGCTGGAGATAGACAGGGGCAGATGACGCAGGCGGAAAAACCCTCATCCAGCCTGATCGTTATCCCATGCCTGAACGAAGCCGCCCATATCGGTGCGCTGCTCGATCAATTGCGACCCGCAGCCGCTCGGCTTGGCGCCCGGATCATCGTCGCCGATGGCGGCAGCACCGACGGCACGCTGGCCATCGTCGAGGACATCATCGCCAAGGATTCGCGCGTTATCCTGCTTCACAATAAGCGGCGCATCCAGAGCGCGGCGATCAATCTCGCCGTCGGCACCTTCGGCGAGGGTGCCGACTATCTCATCCGCATCGATGCGCATGGCGGCTATCCCGACGACTATTGCGACCGGCTGGTCGAGGAGGCGTTGGCCACAGGGGCGGATTCGGTTGTCGTATCGATGCTGACCAGCGGCACCGGCACCGTGCAGAAGGCCGCCGCCGCGGCGCAGAACTCCAAGCTCGGCACCGGCGGCTCGAAGCATAGGCACCTTTCGGGGGGCGAGTGGATCGACCACGGCCATCATGCGCTGATGCGGATATCGGCCTTCGGTTCTGTCGGCGGTTATGACGAGACGTTCAGCCACAACGAGGATGCAGAACTCGATTACCGCCTCCGCAAGGCTGGCTACAAGATCTGGATGAGCGGCAAGACGCAGATGGTCTACTATCCGCGCGCCTCGCTCTCAGGCCTCTATTTCCAGTATCTCGGCTACGGCCGCGGCCGCGCCAAGAACGTGCTGAAGCACCGCGTCATCCCGAAGGTCCGGCAGATGGTGCCGTTGCTGGTGTTTCCGGTCGTGCTGTTGGCGGCCTTTTCGTTCGTGCATTGGCTGGCGGCGGTGCCGCTGCTGCTGTGGGCGTCGGTGTGCCTGGGCTATGGTCTGTGGACGGCCATCCGCCAGCGTAATGCCGACATCGCGCTTGCCGGCGTCTCGGCGATGGTCATGCATCTTGGCTGGTCGGTCGGCTTCTGGCTGCAGCTTCTCGGCCTCGGGTCGCGGCGCGGGGTGGCGTGATGGCGGTGTCGGCCAAGAACCTCAGCATCGACATCGGCGTCTGCACGTTCCGCCGGCCGGAACTGGCCGACACGCTGCGCTCGCTCGACGCCATGGAGATGCCGGCGGGATTCGATATCCGCATCATCGTCGCCGACAATGATGACACGCCGACCGCAAGCGACCTGGTGACGGCGCTGTCGCAGGA
>NZ_RZRQ01000503.1:0-3119 GCF_003997785.1 Mesorhizobium sp. M7D.F.Ca.US.004.01.2.1
GAACGGAACCCGCCATGGCTGGCGAGGAACGCGATCGGCGCCTGACATTGGCGCAGGCAGACGCCCTTCATCGGCGTCCATTGATAGAGACCAGCGGCGATCAGGACGAGGCCACCGAGGATCGCGCTGTCGGTCGCCATCGAGGGATCGAGCAAGGCGAGACGGGCGAGCAGCCATTGCGCACCGGTTGCCAGGACGCTGAAGACGACCCAGACGGCAAGATAGCCGGCAAAAAACCATCCCGTCGAAGCGATGGGCCGGCCATCCGCGTGCGCCTTGCGGCCGACACCGGCATAGAGCAGCAACATCGGTGCGACCGAAGGCGTCATCATGCCGACCATCATCACCGCCCACATTGTGAAGATGAAAGCGAAATCGGCCGATGACCAGGTCCGGAACCCGGGCGCCACGGTGGCGCCCATGTCCATGCCGCCCGTGTCCATGGTCGACATGTCCATTCCAGCTATGTCGCCGCCTGTGCTGCCCGGTACGGGGGAACCGGGCATGACCATGTCGGCGGTGAGCCACAGCACATAGACCCAGGCGAGCAAGGCAATCACGACGAGCGCGGCCGTCACGACTGCGCGATCGCGCCGCAGCACCGCCTCGAGGGCCGTGTCGCCCATTGGATCAGGTCAATGCACGATGCCGCTCTGCGTGAGATGCAGATTGGCGAAATGGCTGTGCGTATCGGCCAGCTCGAACTTGATCGGGCCCGTCGCCTTGGTCCAGCCACGCCCGACCTCGGCGATCACGTATTCAAAGCCGTGCGGCAGGTCGATGCGCGCCTGATGCTCGGCGCCGGTGACCGGATTCTTGATCGGCTCGCCATGGCCGTCGGTTACGCCCTTGACGTGCAGCCGCCCGGTTCGCGCGTCGACGTCGACCTTGAATTCGATCGGGGCAAAGATCGGATCGTGGAATTTCTCCAGCGTGGTCGAAAAGACCTGGAATATCGTTGCGCCTGGTTCGGTGTCGAGACCGCCCAATATGCGGAGCAGCGCTGCACGTTGGGCTTCGGTCGCCCGCTCGTCGATAACCACCGCGGCTTCGCCCCTGCCCTGGTGTATGGCGCCGGGCCAGCTGAAAATCCCGACGAACCGCAGTCCGTCGAGCTTGGTGTCGCCATGATGGCCGCTCTCGATTTCCATGCCAGCGACCGCCTGGCAGAATCCGTATGTCGGCATGGCGTTGAACTGGCACGGGCAGCCATAGGCGCAGTTGCAGTTGATGAATTCGCGCGCCTTCATTGTCCATTTGACGTCCGGCATGGCATTCCTCCCTTGCCGCGCTCACGCTCTGTGAGCGCGATCCGGATCGTAGAGGACCAGAAGGTGAACCGGCAACAACCATCCGGCAGCATCTGATCGAAGCAATCCGGCGATTAATATTAGCAATATACCATATACCTTTCACCGCCGCCCACAATAGGCCGATCGGCGGAGACTGGCGCAGCGCCGACAATGCGCCGCGGGGGTCATGCCGCACCCCGCATCGCCGGCTTTTGCCGCGACGAATTGGCATATTCGAAGTCCATCTCCTGGCGGACGGTGGCTGTTGCACGGTCCATGACGCCGCACTATGGCTAGCGGCTTGTCAAACAAGGCGATGCAGAATGGCGAAAGACGGCAGCGAGCACTTTAGCGGCGGGATCGGCATCAACACGCGGCTTGCCCATTCGGGCAACAATCCGCATGACTATTTCGGCTTCGTCAATCCGCCGGTGGTGCATGCCTCGACCGTGCTTTTTCGTGACGCGGCTTCGATGGCGGCACGCAGCCAAAAATACACCTACGGCACGCGCGGCACACCTACGACCGATGCGCTTGCCCACGCCATAGACGCGCTGGAAGGCTCGGCCGGCACGATCCTGGTGCCGTCGGGTCTTGCAGCGGTGACCGTGCCGCTGCTCGCCTTCGTGTCGGCGGGCGACCATCTGCTGATCGTCGATACCGTCTATCATCCGACCCGCAACTTCGCCGACACGATGCTGAAGCGGCTGGGCGTCGAGGTCGAGTACTACGCCCCCGATGTCGGCGCCGGCATCGCCGCGTTGATCAAGCCCAACACCAAGGTGGTATTCACGGAATCGCCAGCCTCCAACACGTTCGAGGTGCAGGACATCCCGGCTATCGTCAAGGTGGCGCACGCCGCAGGCGCCATCGTCATGATGGACAATACCTGGGCGACGCCGCTTTATTTCCGTCCGCTCGACCATGGTGTCGACATCTCCATCCATGCGGCGACGAAGTACCCGGCCGGCCATTCCGACGTGCTGCTTGGCACGGTGTCGGCCAATGACAGCTGCTGGAAGCATCTTTACGAAAGCTTCTGCACGCTTGGCTGTTGCGCCGGGCCAGACGACGTCTACCAGGTGCTGCGCGGCCTGCGCACCATGGGCGTGCGCCTGGAGCACCATCAGCGCAGCACGCTTGCCATCGCCTCCTGGCTCGAGGGCCAGAAGGGCGTGGCGCGCGTGCTCCACCCTGCCCTTCCCAGCCATCCGGACCACGATCTGTGGAAGCGCGACTTCTCCGGCTCGAGCGGCATCTTTTCCATCGTGCTTGCCGGCGGCGGCCAGAAGCAGCAGCACGCCTTCCTGGACGCGCTGCGGATCTTCGGTCTCGGCTACTCCTGGGGCGGCTATGAGAGCCTTGCCGTGCCGGTCTGGCTCGGCGACCGCGTTGTTGCAAAAGCGCCCTATGAGGGCCCGTTGATCCGCCTGCAGATCGGCCTCGAGGATGTCGACGACCTGAAAGCCGACATTCTGCGCGGCCTGACCGCCGCGGCGGCTGCCTGAACGATTAGGCACTCGCCAAACTGATTCAGCAGACCATCGCAAGCACCTCGAAAGACTGGTGAAATACGCGCCCGCGATACGCAACCCCGGATGCCGCCGTGATGGATGCAGCCGTAACATAGCGGAATTCTATTCTCAGAAATCGTGGCTTGGCGGATCAATTTGGCTTTCAAATTCCACGAGGTCGCGCCATTGCGGTGCGATCATCACGGTTTCGATTTCCCCCTGGAATACCGGCAGAGTTTTCGACGTCATGGCTTTCCGCCTTTTTGTTCCTATTCTTGCCGGCGCGACGCTGCGCGAGCGCATCATCGCCTGC